>NZ_JBFBIK010000110.1:0-24287 GCF_040685555.1 Sphaerisporangium sp. NPDC088356 | reverse complement strand
GTGAAGCGTCGCCTTGGTCATTAAGGGGTGACCCGAGCCGAGCGCCGGGCGCCCCGGCGGCGCGTCACCGCCGGGGCGCCCGGATCAGATGGTGATCCACTCCGTGACCACGACGGCCGACGCGAAGCGGCACCGGAGGCTGAACGGCCCCGTGGGCACCCCCTCGCAAACGAACCTGCCCATGCCGTCGGCGGTCACGGTCGCGGGCCGGCGGCCCCGCACCTCGATCTCGCCCGGCCGGCCCGGGATCACCTGGCCGAGGACGCGGCCGGTCGTCCCCACGACGGTCACCTCGATGTCGATGGTGACCCCGAGGACGTGGAAGGTGGCCAGCCGGGTCTCGCCGCCGCCGCGCACGGGCGCGGGCTCCGCGAGGGAGTCAAAGGTCAGCGCGGCCAGTTCGGCGTCCATCGTGCGCAGCGTGTAGGCCTCCACGGCCGCCTGGACCAGGTCGGAGGGCACCGGGTCGAACAGCGCCGCCGCGTGGCGCAGCGCGTCCTCCAGGCGCATGTCCTCCTCGTCCGCGTCGTCGAAGGCGTTCATCCGGCACGCTCCATGAGTGCCCGCAGCCGCCGCAGGCAGCGCTGCCGGGTCGGGCCGATGCCGCCGACCGGGATCCCGAGCGCGGCGGAGACCTCGTGGTAGTGCGGGCGCGGCGAGGCCATGAGCACGCGAAGGAGCCGGCGGCACGCCTCGCTGAGCTGCTCGAAGGCCTGCCAGAGCTGCCTCACCTGGTCGGCCCTGGCGTCGGCCTCCTCCGACCGGATCAGCGCCTCCTCAGGCGTCCACTGGTCGGCGGCGCGGTCGAAGACCCCGGGGTCGCCGACGGGGGAGACGCGGCGCGAGGCCTGGATCACCTTCAGGCACTCGTGCCGCGCCGTGCTCGCCAGCCACGACCCGACCTTCTCGGGCTCGCGGATGCGCTGGAGGTGCTGGGCGAGCCGCAGCCACGTCGTCTGGAACACCTCGTGACCGTCGGCGTCCGACAGCCCGTGGGCGCGCACCACCGACCACACAAGGGGTGCGAGCCCTTCGACGAGCGCTTTCCACGCGGCGGCATCGCCGTCCGCCGCGGACAGGAAAAGGCTGCCGATCGAATCACGGTCCACGGCGACGTCCCTTGGGGCGGGGATCATCATCGTACGATGCGTGAAGCCCTCGGGGGGCATGATGCGCTTCTCAGCCGATTCGTGATGCCGTGTCAGGGCCGCGGCGGGTGGAGGACCACCTCCCTCGGGCTCCACAGCGGCGGCCACAGGGCGGGGACGCTTCGGCCGTGGACCTCGGCCGTCCGCACGGCGGGACCGGTGAGGAGCTTCACCGCCGCCGCGCGAGAACTGAGCCCCGGGTTCTCCATCATGCAGTTGGCGATCATGGCCGCTACGGCAGGGGTGGAGAACGACGTGCCGCTCCACTCGGCCTTGCCCGTGAAGTCCTGCGTGGCCGCCTCGGCCAGGGACGTGCTGAGCTCCCCGGCGCGCGCGGGGAACCCGCAGGTGCAGTCGTAGTCGAAGTCGTGCTCGGAGGTCTGCCTCCAGCGGCAGTAGCCGTAGGTCGAGTGCTGGTACCGGTAGGTCCTCGGGCGTTCCGGGGTGCCGAGGAACGCCCCGACCAGCCGTTCCCCTGGGGCGTACACCTGGACCCAGTCTCCGTGGTCGGTGAAGCAGGCGCCGTGACGGCCGTCCTGGCGCAGCGCTCCGACGGAGAGCACCGCCTCGCTGTACTCCGGGAGCCGCGTGTAGGCGGCGGGCCAGAAGGGGGCGTCGCTCCCGTTGTTGCCGGCGGCGGCCACCAGGAGCGTCTCGGGGTGATCGGCCAGCCGGGCCATGAACTTCTCCATCCCCAGCAGGGGCTCGCCGTCCTCGTTGGACGTGCCGGCGGACAGGCTGATGATGTCCGGCCACCGCGTCCCGTCGTCCAGTCCGGACGCGAGGTCGGCGAGGCCCGGCCACTGGGAGCCGACGGCGTCCAGCACCTCCTGCCCGAAGGTCTGCTCGTCGATGGCGCCGGCGTGGACGAGCTTGCCGGAGACCCGGACGGCCGCCCGGGGCGCGATCGCCGCGATGATCCCGGCGATGAACGTGCCGTGTCCCACGTACTCCTTCACGACCGGATCGGGGTCGGCCACCGGGTCGGACGGGCGGACCCCCTCCGGGAGGCCGCCGCGCTTGAGAGGCTCGCCCGGCGTCGGCACGACGTGGCGCATCCAGGGATAGAGCAGGTCGTGGTCGACCAGCAGGCCCGTGTCGATCACGACGATCGAGACGGGCCGGGCCGGGGCGGAGGTGGACGGGGTGAGCGCGGGAAGCCAGTCCCGTTCCGTGAACGCGGGCTCGTCCGACGGGCAGGAGTTCACCCCTCCAGTGGTGATGGCGATGATGTGGTTGCGGCTCCCCATCCTGCGCCTGCCGTTGCGCGTCTCCGCGAGCCTGATGGCCTCCAGTGCCTTGGTCACCCCTCCGTCACGCGAGTGGGGGTCGTCCGGGTCGGTCACCCGGATCCGCAGGAGCCCGGCCTTGGCCTCCCTCTCGTGGGGCGGCGTGACCGAGATCCGCCTGCCGGCGTTGACCACCGGGACGACCTCGTGCAGCTCTCCCACCGGCACGATGATGTGGTCGCGTTCGTAGAGGAACCTCGGGTCGTCCTCGGGTCCCGCCGCCAGGGGGACGCCCATCTCCCTGGAGATCTGGCCGAGCTGTTCCATGAACCGGTCGAGCGCCATCACGGCTCCTTTTCGCGGGGTGTCATCCAGCCTTCGTCGCCGAGTAAGAGCCGGACGGTGCCCGGCTGATACCACGAAACTGCGTGGACGCCCCGAAACCCCACGTCTAACATCGATTCGTGGGTGAGGGAAGCTCGCGGAAGCCTCGAAAGGCGGCGGATCCTCTCGACCTGCTGCCGATGGTCTTCGCGCGCCCGGCCGAGGCCCTCGCCGAGGCGCGCGACCTTCTCTCCTCCGCGCCCACGCCCCACGACGCCTCCGTCGCCCACCAGGTCATCGGCATCTGGGAGCGCGACTTCGGCGATCTCACCCTCGCGGTCGACCACCTGCGGCTGGCGCGCTCGCTCGCCCGCCGCAGCGGCTCCGCCGACCGGGAGGCCGACGCGCTCGCCGCCCTCGGCGTCGCGGTCGTCTACACCGGCCGCACGGCCGAGGGCCTGCGCGCCCTGGACGCGGGCGTGGAGCGAGGGGACGGCCTCACTGCGGCCCGCGTGCTGTTCCGGCGGGGCCGGGTGCTGTGGATCCTCGGGCGGCACCGCGAAGCGCTGGAGGACCTTCGCCGGGCCGTCCCCGTGCTGCGCGACGCCGGCGACACCATCTGGACCGCGCGGGCGCTCACCCTGCGCGGGCTCGTCCATCTGGCCTTCGGCTCCACCGAGCAGGCCGATCGGGACTTCGTCGCCGCCGAGCGGCTGTGGGACCGCACCCACCAGGACCACGACCGCAGCGTGGCGGTGTGGAACCGCGGGGGGGCGGCGTTCCGCTCCGGCGACCTGCCCACCGCCCTGCGCTACCTCGACGAGGCGGCCAGGCGCTTCGAGGCCCTCGGCACGCCGGCGTTCGGCCTGAGCATCGACCGGTGCGACGTGCTGCTCGCCGCCGGGCTCGCCGACGAGGCGCTCCAGGAGGCCGACGGCGCGACGGCCCTGCTGGAGCGGACGCGCGGGCAGAGCACCATGAAGGCCGAGCTCCTCCTGGTCGCCGCCAGGGCCGCCATGGCCGCAGGCGATCCCGACACCGCCGTCGCCCGCGCCTGGGCCGCGCTGCGGCTGTTCGCCAGCCAGCGGCGCGAATGGGGGGAGGCCCACGCGCGCCTGGTGCTGTTCCGGTCGCGCGTCGCCACCGGACGGATCTCCGGTCGGCTCGTACGCGACATCGCCGCCGTCGCCACCCGGCTGGCCGAGCTCGGATCCCCGGACACGGTGCAGGCGTCCCTGCTCGCGGGACGGGTGGCGCTCGCGCTGGGCTGGGCGGAGGACGCCGAACGCCACCTCGCCGCCGCCGCGCTCGCCCGGCACCGTGGCCCCGCGCTCTCGCGGGCCGACGGGTGGCTGGCCGAGGCGCTGCGCGCCATGGCCGCGGGCCGGGGCGGCAGGGGGGTGCTCCACGCCTGCCGCCGGGGACTCGACGTGCTCGACGAGCACCGGCTGGCACTCGGCGCCTCGGAGCTGCGGGCACGCGCGACGGCGCAGGGGGCCGAGCTCGCGGCGCTCGCCCAGCGCGTGAGCCTGCGACCGGGCAACGCCCGGGGCCTGCTGGTCTGGAGCGAGCGCTGGCGGGCCACCGCGCTGGCGGTGCCGCCCACCCGGCCGCCGGACGACCACGAGCTGCTCCGCGAGACGAGCGCCTTCCGTGAGATCACCAGCCGCGTGGAGTCGGCCCGGTCGTCGGGCACGCCCGCCCCCGCCCTCGAACGCGAGCAGCGGCGGCTCGAACGGGCCATCCGCGCGCGGACCCTCCGGGCGCGCGGCGAGGGCACGAACAACGGCCGTCCCTTCGACGTCCGGGCACTCCTCGACCGTCTCGGCGACCACCGGCTGGCCGAGATCGTCGACGTCGGGGGCGACGTCCACGTGCTGCTCTGCGGCGGGGGAAGGGTCCGCCGGTTCCAGGCGGGCAGGACCGCCGACGCGGCCACCGAGATCGTCCACGTCCGCGCCGCCCTGCGGCGGCTCGCCTACGAAAGGACGCGGCGTGACGGCGGGGCGACGGCGGCGCGGCGGGCGGAGGAGAGGGCGGCGGAACGGTTCCGCCTGCTGGAGTCCGGCGCGCGCCGCCTGCAGGACATGCTGCTCGGCCCGGCCGCCGGCCATCTGGGGCAGGGCCCGGTGGTGATGGTGCCCCCGGGACGGCTGCACGGGGTGCCCTGGGCGGCGCTGCCCGCCCTGCGCGACCGGGTGCTCGGTGTCTCGCCGTCCGCGGGCGCGTGGCTGCGCGCCGGGGAGGTGCCGCCGCCGGCCGGCGCGGATGTCGTGCTCGTGCGCGGTCCGGGCCTCGCGACCTTCGGCGCGGAGGTGCCGTCCCTGGCCGGGCTGTACGGCGAGGCCACCGTGCTGGAGGGCGGCAGCGCCACCGCCCCGGCGGTCCTGAAGGCCATCGACGGCAGCCTGCTCGCGCACATCGCCGCGCACGGGACCTTCCGCGCCGACAGCCCCATGTTCTCCTCGCTGCGCATGGACGACGGGGAGCTCACCGTCCACGACGTCGAGCGGCTGAACCGGGCCCCGTACCGCATCGTCCTGCCCAGCTGCGACTCCGGCGTGATGGAGCCGGTGGGGGCCGACGAGCTGCTCGGCCTGGCCGCGGCGCTGCTGCCGCTCGGCACCGCCGGCATCGTGGCGAGCCTGGTGCCGGTCAGCGACCAGGCGGCGGTGCCGCTGATGATGTCCCTGCACGAGGGGCTGCGCGCCGGCATGGGCATGCCCGAGGCCCTTCGCGACGCCAGGCGCGCGCTGCCGCGCGACCCCCTGCACCAGGCGACGGGGTGGTCGTTCACCGCCATCGGCGCCGCCTGAGCGGCCCGGCCGCTCCCGCGACTCCCCTCGAGTTAGGTAGGGGGTGACTCATGCGCGGGCGGGGCCCGCCTCCCCAGCCTGGTGTGGACACCGGACAGGAGGCGTCCCATGACCACAGACAGCGAGCGCCGCGACTACTGCTCTCTGCCCCCGCAATCCACGCCCGTGCACGCTGCCGGGCTCGCCGGCACCCGGCTCGAAGCACTCATCCTCGGCAGGCTGAAGTGGCTGAACGGCACGGTGCTGCACTACTACTTCTTCGACCGCGAGACCGACGGCTCCACCGTGACCACCGCCGACGGCACATCGGCCTTCGTGTCCTGGGTGGGCGGCAAGGACCAGCAGGACGTCGTCCGCGATAGCTTCCAGGCATGGAAGGACCTCGGCATCGGGCTGGAGTTCGCCGAGGTGGACGACCGCGCGGAGGCCGAGGTGCGCATCGGCTTCATGAAGGACGACGGATCGTGGGCCTACCTCGGGCGCGACGCGCTGAGCATCGGCACCGACGAGCGCACGGTCAACTACGGCTGGCCGCTCACCACGCCCTACGGGCACACCACGGCGCTGCACGAGATCGGCCACGTCATCGGCATGCCCCACGAGCACCAGAGCCCGTTCGCCGGCATCGTCTGGGACGAGGAGGCGGTGTACCGGGACTTCGGGGCACCACCGAACAGCTGGTCGCGGGAGAAGACCTTCAACAACGTGATCCGCAAGCTCGACCAGTCGGAGGTCACCGGGTCGATCTGGGACGCGTCCTCGATCATGGAGTACACCTTCGGGCCCGGGCTGATCCTCGAACCCGAGCAGTACCGGCGCGGGGTGTTCCCTCCGGGCACGATCTCGGTGCTCGACGCCGGGTTCGCCCGCCAGTGGTACCCGCCGCTGGAACCGGCGGGGCCGTCGCTGCTGTCCCCGTTCACCTCCGTCCCGCTGGGCCTGTCGTCCGGCGAGCAGGCCGACTACCTGATCGTGCCCGAGGGCACCCGGGACTACACCGTGGCGACGTTCGGCCAGAGCGACACCGTGCTCGGGCTGTTCGAGGAGATCGACGGCGAGCCGCGCTACGTGGCGGCCGACGACGACTCGGGACGGCCGCACAACTCCTCCGTCACCGCGCACCTGGTCAAGGGCCGCCGCTACGTCGCGCGTGTGCGGCTGTACTCCGCGAGGGGGTCGGGCCAGACGGCGATCATGTACTGGTGAGCCGGGGGGCCGCTCCGCTCGCCACCGCCGGGGCCGCGGGTCAGGCGCTCGTCAACTCCTCCTCAAGTGCCCCCAATTGGAGGGAGCCGTGGGCGGGGATGGGTAGCCATCCCAGCAGTTGTCCATCAAGGGGGAGAGGGGCATGAAACGTGCTGTTTGTGGGGCGATGATCCTCGGGGGCGCCGGCCTGGGCGTGATGCGTTGGCTCACCTCGCGCCAGACCAAGGCGAGGGCCCAGCGGGAGGCGAGCCGGTGGCTGATGGTCACCATCAACCGCCGGCCCGAGGAGGTGGTGCCCGACGGGCGGCTGCCCGAGCCGCTGGCGCGCCTGGGCGAGACGATCGAGGTACAGGTCCGGGAGGCGCCCGGCGATCGAGGTACCGAGCTCGGGGCGCGGCCGATCACCCCGGTGCCCACCGGAGTCGACGAGGTCATGGCGCGCCTCGCCGGGGAGGACCCGCGCCAGGCGGTACGGAGGGCTCTGCGGGAGTCCAAGTGCCTGATCGAGACCGGGGAGGTGCTGCGGCCCGACGAGCCGCCGACGACGCGGCCCACTCCCACCGGAAGGCTTGTGGATCTCGCCTCGCAGCGCGCGGGCGGGGAGGGACGGCTGTGAAGGCACTCACTTGGCAGGGCATCAACGATCTGTCGGTGGAGCGCGTGCCCGACCCTCGGATCCTCAACGACCAGGACGCGATCGTCAAGGTACGGCTGACCACCACCTGTGGCTCCGACCTGCACCTTCTCGGCGGTCACATCCCCGCCATGCGCGCGGGGGACGTCATCGGCCACGAGTTCCTCGGCGAGGTCGTCGAGGTCGGCTCGGAGGTGCGCAGGCACAAGGTGGGCGACCGGGTGGTCGTGTGCTCGATCATCGGCTGCGGGCGGTGCTGGCACTGCGAGCACGACATGTGGTCCCTGTGCGAGAACAGCAACCCCAAGCCGGGCATCACGGACATGCTGTGGGGCGGATCGACGGCCGGGATCTTCGGCTACTCCCACGCCATGGGCGGGTTCAAGGGAAGCCACGCGGAATACGTGCGCGTCCCCTTCATCGACTACGGCGCGTTCTCCGTGCCCGACGGGGTCGACGACCTGAACGCGATGTTCGCCTCGGACGCCGCGCCCACCGGCTGGATGGGCGCCGATCTCGGAGGGGTGCGCCCGGGGGACGTGGTCGCGGTCTGGGGATGCGGCGGCGTGGGGCAGATGGCGGCGCGGGCCGCGATCCTCCTCGGCGCCGACCGCGTCATCGCCATCGACCGCTATCCCGAACGCCTCACGATGACCGAGCGCCACATCGGGGCCGAGACCATCGACTACACCCGCACGGACGTCATCGCCGAGCTGCGCGAGCGGACCGGCGGCAGGGGTCCGGACGTCTGCATCGAGGCCGTCGGCATGGAGGCGGACAGCGCGGGCCCGCAGAAGGTGTACGACAAGGTCAAGCAGCGGCTCCGGCTCGAACAGGACCGCCCCATCGCGGTACGGGAGGCCATCCACGCCTGCCGCACGGGCGGGTCGGTGTACGTCCTCGGCGTCTTCGCCGGGATGGTCGACAAGTTCCCGCTCGGCGCCCTGATGAACAAGGGGCTGACGCTCCGGGGGGCCCAGCAGCACGGGCAGCGCTACATCCCGAAGCTGCTGGACCTGATGTCCAAGGGCGAGCTGAGGACGGCCCACCTGGCGACGCACACGATGACGCTCGACGACGGGCCACGCGGATACGACATGTTCAAGAACAAGAAGGACGGGTGCGTGCGCGCGGTCTTCCGCCCGTGGGCCTAGCGCCTCTCAGAGTGCCCGTGTCACGCCCTCGCCGCGATCTCCTCGCGCGGCGGGGGCGTCGGCGTGCGGGGACGCGGAGACGGCGGATCCAAGGCAGTCCGAAGGTCCCCGCCGCCCGGGACCTTCGGCGCTGACGGGGCCGAGGCGACGAGCGGGATGCTCGAACCAGGGCGGGAAGTCCAGGGGAGGCAGCCATGATCATGAATGTCGGGGACGTCATGGGCAAGGTGGCCATCGCGGTCCAGCTGAACACGTCGTTCGCCGACCTCGTCGAGACGATGCGCCGCTTCAAGGTCGGCGCCGTGGCGGTCATCGACCCCGACCGGCGGCCGGTGGGGGTGGTGTCCGCGCACGACCTGCTGCTCAAGGAGATCGACACGCCGGACGCCGGCGGGGTGTTCGGGGGCCACCGGCGCCGCAGGGAGCACGCCAAGGCCGCGGGGAGCACGGCCGCCCAGGTCATGACCACCCCCGCGATCACCGTGACCGAGAGGACGCCGGTCAGGGAAGCGGCCCAGATCATGCACGACCACCGGGTCAGGCAGCTGCCCGTGATCGACGCCACCGGCAAGATCGTCGGTACCGTCCACCAGTCGGACCTGCTCAAGATCTTCGTACGCCCTCCCTCGGACGTGCGCGCCGACGTCGACGACGCCCTCTGGCGCGCCTCCGTCGACCCCGACACCCTCGCGGTCATGGTCGACCACGGCCTGGTGTCGCTGCGGGGGACGGTCCCGCGGCGCTCGCAGGTGGCGCAGGCGGTCGAGGCGGTGCAGGCGATCGACGGCGTCATCGAGGTGGACGACCAGCTGTGGTACGAGACCGACGACCTCGTCACCGTGCCGCCGCTGTTCACCTGACCCGTATGGACCCCCGTGCCGCCGTACCCCGAGGGCGGTGCGTACCGAGGCCCGTGTGAAGGTGGAAGCAGGACGCGGGCCCGTCCCGGCGGGCCGGCGCCGGGTCGTGGGGGAGGGGTGCGCGATGGCCGGACAGATCGTCGTCGGGATCGACGGTTCCCCGTCGGCGGCGGCCGCGGTGGAGTGGGCCGCCGACGACGCGAGGCGCAGGGGGGCTCGGTTGCGGATCGTGCACGTCTGGGAGCCGTGGTCGTACGACTTCCCGCTCAAGGCGGCGCCTCGCTCGCAGAGCTCGCTACCTGCGTACTGGACGGGCGCGCTGGAGGCTGCCGTCGACTGGGTGCACGACCACACGCCGGGCGTCGAGGTGAGCTCGGCGCTGGTCACCGGGGCCGTGTCCGAGAGGCTCACCACCGAGTCCGAGTACGCCGACGAGCTCATCCTCGGCAGCAAGGGGCTCGGCGGCCTCACGGGCCTGGTGCTCGGCTCGGTCGGCCGGTCGGTCGCCGGGCACGCCGAGGGCACCGTGATCGTGGTGCGCCGCTCGGCGCCCGGCCGGAAGGGCGAGATCGTCGTCGGCTTCGACGGATCGGAGGCGTCCGAGGCCGCCCTGGAGTACGCGCTCCAGCAGGCCAGGCTGCGGGGAGCGCGGGTTCACATCCTGTACGCCTGGTCGACGCCGCCGCTCGCGCCGGACGCGACCGCCTACGCCGGCGGCGTGCGGGAGGCCGTCGAGGAGGAATCGCGGGAGGTCCAGCGCCGTCTGGACCCCTGGCGGCAGCGGTATCCCGATGTGCCGATGGTCGGCTCGGCCGTCCGCGGGCACGCGGCTCCCGCGCTGTCGGACGCCTCGCGCGAGGCCGACCTGGTCGTGGTCGGCTCGCGGGCGCACGGCACGTTCGGCCACGCCTTCACGGGCTCGATCGCCCACGGCGTCCTGCACCACGCGCGCTGCCCGGTCGCGATCGTACGGCCGCGCCGCCCGCACGCCGAGCGCACGCCCGCCGCCGCACGCTGAGCCCGGCCGGCGGGTGGTGGGGTGGCACGGCGCTGGTTAAGCGGTGCCCGATCTTTGGGTAAATGTCGTGACCTGGTAATTCACCCGGATTCGGGTGGGGCGCCTTGTGGGAGACTTCCTTTATGGCGGACGTCCAACCGCGCTCGCTGATGCCGCACATGCGGCTCGACGAGCTCCTGTCGGAACTTCAGGTCAGGCTGGATACCGTGCTGGCGACACGCGACCGGGTCCACGCCCTGCTCGACGCGGTCGTCTCGGTGGGCAGCGACCTCGATCTGGAGACGGTGCTCCGCCGCATCGTGGAGACCGCCACCACCCTCGTGGACGCCACGTACGGCGCCGTCGGCCTGATCGGCGAGGGCAACACCCTGGTGCAGTTCGTCCCCGTGGGTCTGTCCGAGGAGGAGATCGCCAAGATCGAGCACTGGCCGCACGGGCTCGGGCTCCTCGGCCTGCTCATCAAGGAACCGCGTCCGCTCCGGCTGCACCACATCGCCGAGCATCCCGAGTCGTACGGCTTCCCGCCCGGCCACCCGCCGATGGGCTCGTTCCTCGGCGTGCCGATCCGCGTGCGCGAGGAGGTCTTCGGCAACCTCTACCTGACCGAGAAGCGCGGCGGCGGCGACTTCGAGGAGGAGGACGAGGCCATTGTCATGGCCCTGGCCACGGCGGCCGGCGTCGCCATCGAGAACGCCAGGATGTACGAGGAAACCCGGCGGCGCGAGGTGTGGCTCCAGGCGTCCTCCGAGGTGACCACCAGCCTGCTGTCGGGGGCCGACTCCCACGAGGTGCTGACGCTGATGGCCCGGCGGGCGCGCGAGATGGCCGAAGCCGACGTCGCGGTGGTGCTCCTTCCCGCGGCCGGCGGCGAGAAGCTCCGCGTGATGATCGCCGACGGGGTGGCGGCCGACGAGGTCACGGCGGTGGAGGTGGTGGTCGGCGACTCGCTGTCGGGACGGGCGTTCACCGGCGGGGAGCCGGTCGTGGTCACCGACCTCGCCGCGACGGAGATCCCCGCCGTGATCTCCGACGAGCTGGAGGTCGGGCCCGCCGTGGCGGTTCCCCTCGGAGCCGCCGGAGCCGTGCGCGGGGTTCTGTGCCTGGGCAAGCGCTCGGGCCGCATGCCCTTCAGCCAGTCCCACGTGCGCATGCTGCACTCCTTCGCCGGGCAGGCGTCGATCGCGCTGGAGCTCGCCGAGGCCCGCGAGGACGCCGAGCGGCTCGGCCTGCTCGAGGACCGCGACCGCATCGCCAAGGACCTGCACGACGTGGTCATCCAGCGGCTCTTCGCGGTCGCCATGACGCTGATGAGCGCGGTCCGCCTGGTCGACAAGCCGGAGGCGTCCTCGCGGCTCAAGCACGCCGTCGACGAGCTCGACTGCACGATCAGGCAGATCCGTTCGACGATCTTCGCACTCCAGACGCCTCCCGCCGCGGCGGCGTCCAGCCTTCGCGGGCAGATCGTCGAGCTGGTCGAGGGCGCGCGGGGGCACCTCGGCTTCATGCCTGGCCTGCGCATGGAGGGGCCCGTCGACAACAAGGTGCCGCCGGAGCTGGCCGAGCACCTGCTGGCCGTCCTGCGCGAGACCCTGTCCAACGTCGTGCGGCACGCCCACGCCTCCAGGGCCGACGTCGGCGTGGAGGCCGCCGGCGGCTGGCTGACGCTCCTGGTCGAGGACGACGGCGTCGGGCTGGCCCCGGGCGGGCGCCGCAGCGGCCTGCGCAACCTCGGCGACCGCGCCGCCCAGTTGGGCGGGACCTTCACCGCCGAACGCGCCGAGGGAGGCGGCACCCGCGTCTCCTGGCGCGTCCCGCTCGACTAGATCACCGTCACCCGGCCTTCGGACCGCCCCCGGTCCCGCCACCGGGCCTTGGCTCCCCGTCAGTCGCGCCGCCCGGCTTTCAGACAGCTCCCGGTCTCGCCGGCCCGCCTTGGTTCCGCGTCAATCCCGTCACCCGGTCTCCAGATCGCCGTCAGTCGCGCCGTCCCGCCTTGAGCTGGGCGGCGAGCGCCGCCGCCTGCGTACGGCGCTGCATGTCGAGCTTGGCGAGAAGATTCGACACGTAGTTCTTGACCGTCTTCTCGGCGAGGAAGAGGCGCTCGCCGATCTGCCGGTTGGTCATGCCTTCGCCGATCAGCTCCAGGATGTGCCGCTCCTGGCCGGTGAGCGCGGCCAGCGGGTCGGTCCTGCTCCCCTGGTCGCGCAGGCGCCGGAGCATGGACGCGGTGGTCTTGGGGTCGAGCAGCGACTCGCCCCCGGCCACCGTGCGCACCGCCCCGACCAGGTCGGAGCCGTGGATCTGCTTGAGCACGTACCCGGCCGCCCCGGCCATGACCGCGTCGAACAGGGCGTCGTCGTCGGCGAACGAGGTCAGCATCAGGCAGGAGAGCCCCGGGGTCCTCGAACGGACCTCGCGGCAGACCTCCACACCGTTCCCGTCGGGCAGCCGCACGTCGAGCACGGCGACATCGGGCCTGAGGGCGGGGATGCGGGCCATGGCCTGCTGGGCCGTGCCGGCCTCGCCGACGATCTCTATGTCGTCCTCGGTCGAAAGGAGGGCGGCCACGCCCCGCCGCACCACCTCGTGGTCGTCGACGAGGAACACGCGAATCATAATCGGACGCTAGCCGCCCGCCGGTCTCGCCGGAAGGGACCAAGGTCCCGGCCCGCTCGTGTCGTCGTCCCCGCCCCGCTCGTGTCGTCGTGCCGGCGGGCGCGTCACCTCCGGCCCGCGCGTGTCGTCGTCCTAGTGGGCGCGTCGTCACCTCCGGCTCGCTCGTGTCGTCCCCCGGCCCGTCAAGGGTGCCTGCCCTAGCCCTGCTTCTCGACGGGCACGCGCTGGGTCTGCTGCTTCTCCTCCGCTAGCGGGATGTCCACCTCCAGGATGCCATCGTGGTAGACGGCCTTGATCCCCGTCTCGTCGGCGTTCGGCGGCAGCGGGATGGAGCGGCTGAACTCCCCGTACCTGAACTCGGTGCGGTGCGGCTCCGACCGCTCCTCCTTGCGCTCGCCGTGGATGGTCAGCACCCCGTTGGAGACGATGACCTCCACGTCGTTCTCGGGGTCGATCCCCGGCACCTCGGCGCGGACGACGTAGTGGCCGTCCTTGACGGTGTCCTCGAACCGGACCATCTGGGCCCCGGTGTACGGCCGGGCACCGGTGTAGGGCGTCTCCAGCCAGTCCAGCAGATCGGGCACCAGGCCCCTGGACTCCCGGCGGGTTGGCATAGCCATGTTGACCTCCCTGGCTCGTCTGGTGCTTCACCTCCATCTGATGCCTGGGCGGGTCCCCCGGTGCAGGGGTCCTAGGTCCCGAATGCCGGGGACATTCGCCCTCGCCGGGCCGGTGCCCGCACCGGGCCGGCCCGCCGCCTCGACCGCGCCGGCGGCCCGCCTCGACCGTGCGCCCGTCCGCCGCCTCGGCCACGGCGGGCCGCGTCGGCCAGGGCGGGCCCGTCGCGTCAGCCGCGCCTGGAGTGCCCGGCGAACTGGGCGACGTCCTCCGCCGCGTCCCCGGTCAGCTTGTCGGCCAGATCGGCGAGTGCGCGCCCGGCCGCCAGCTCGTCCCCGATCTCGGGAACGGGCCGGTCGGTCGGGTTGCGCCGGGCGTATCCGACGCTCTCGTGCCTCCTGCCACCACGGGTGAGCAGGACGGCTCTGGCGATGGTGCGATCGTCGTTGTCGTCCTCGGTGATGTAGATCTCCACGGTCCACTGCTTGGCCTGCATGACGGCACCTCCTGCCGTTTCCCTTCCTCAACCATCTCTCACCCGCCCGGGGACGCCGCTCCCGGGCCGGTGGCAGCGGCGAGGCGGAGCGAGGACGCCACCGCCTCCCGCAGGTCGTGAAGGCGGTGCCAGGGAAGCTCGATGAGAGTGACCTCGTCGGCCCAGGGAGCCGTCTCGGAGACGACCGCGCGCGCCTGCTTCTTGGTGAGGTGCCCGTGCGCCCTGATCAGGCCCTCCCGCCAGGTGTTGGCGAGCTTGCCGTGGGCGTTGTCCAGGATGCCCCGCAGCAGGCGGTCGGTCTCGCCGGACGGGGGCGGCAGCCGTACGGCGTCGACCACCGGGCCGTTGGCGGTGATCTCGTACAGGGGGGCGAGCGGCGCGGACAGCGCCGCCAGGCCGGTCGGGGGCTCGGCGAGGTAGGCGCGCACGTGGCGGGCCCGGGTCGCGAGCAGCAGGCGGGGGAGCGCCGCCGCAAGGCCGGCCGGCACGGCGACCGCCACCCGCGCGGGGGAGGCGGCGTACGGCTTGGCGAGCCACGTGGACAGCCTCGCCCTCGGCACCCGGGGGGACACCTCCTTCGGCCAGTCGCCCACCAGCACCTCCGGCGTGAAGCCCGGCTCGGCGTCCGGGCCGGGAGCCTGCTCCGCGGGCGGACCGGCAGGGCGCGACTCGACCGCCTGCGGCCCCTGGGTGTAGATCGCGGTGCCGAAACGCGCGACCCTGGCGGCGACGGCCGGGCGGGTCTTGGTGGTGGGGCGCAGGACGTAGAGGTCGGCGGCCGAGCCGATGGCCTCCGCGCCGAAGTAGCGGTTGAAGTCGGGATACATCGCCTCCAGGGCGAGGTTGAGGTCGTGCAGGGAGCCCTGAACCTTCAGCGCCAGCATGGGGGTGCGCTCGCTCGCCCCGTACGCCAGAAGGATCCGGCCCCGCTCCGGGTCGCGCAGCCCCTCCACGGCCCTGGCCACGAACAGCCCGATCCCCTCGGGGGTGTAGGGCGGGTCGGTGATCGCCAGATCGGCCTGCTCGCGGGCCGACGCGGGCAGGCCGAGGCGCAGGTCGGCCCAGCGGGTGCGCACGTCGAGGCCGAGGCTCCCGGCCTGCCCGTCGATGTACGCCAGGATGCGCTCGTCGAGGTCGACCACGGTGACCTGGACGCCCGGGTGGATCATCGCCACCGCCAGCGAGGTCAGGTCGTGGTCGCCCACGCACAGCAGCCGCGAGCCGGGCAGCCAGAACCTGGCGCCGAGCAGCAGCGCCCTGCGCACCACCGTCTCGGGCGTCGCCGCCACATGGTCGAGCACATGCCGCCCGCGCGGCCCTCCCGAGATCAGCTTCTCCATGCGCTCGACCACATCGGCGTGGGCGGGGAGCAGGTGGGCCACGGGATCGGCCGGGACGTCGGGGCCCTCGCCGAGCAGGTCCCGGTACGCGCGCGCCTGCTCGGCCGTGAGCCGGAACCGCTCCCCGGACCGCTGCGGGGCCGCCTCGCGCAGGAGCGCCTCGATGCCGCGCCGCGACGTCGCCGTGCGCCGGACAAGATCGGCCAGGGTCCACCAGCCGCCGTCGCACAGCAGCGCGAGCGCCGCGCGGAACCGTGCGGCGTCCACCCCGGCCTCGTCCAGCAGCCTGTTCAGTCCCTCGGGTTCCATGCCGCAACCTTAGTGAAGGGCGAGCCGGTCCCCGTTCGCGCGGTGCGCGCGCCACCTGGGCCGGCCGGGCGTGTCCGCAGGGCCCCGCGGGCGGTCCGCTGACTACAATCCCCCGGGGTGAGGTCACGGGGAGTGTGCGAAGCGTCATGCTGCACGGCATAGATGTGTCCAACTGGCAGGGCGCCGTCGACTGGTCGGAGTACGCCGGTGACGGCGTCGACTTCGGCTTCGCGAAGGCGAGCGAGGGAACGGCGTTCACCGACAAGTGGTTCGCCCGCAACTGGATGGCGATGCGGGAGAACTGGCTGGTCTGCGGGGCCTACCACTTCGGGCATCCGAAGGGCGATCCCGACGATCAGGTGCGCCACTTCCTCAACGTGGTCGACGAGGCGGGCGGCCTTCGGCGCGGCGACCTGGTCGCCCTCGACCTGGAGCACTCCGGTCACCTGCCGCCCGAGGAGGTCGCCGCGTTCGCCCGGCGCTGGTGCCATGTGATGACCCGGCTCACCGGCGTCAGGCCGCTCATCTACACCTTCCTGTCGTTCGCCAAGAAGGGCTACTGTCAGGGGCTGGACGACTACCCATTGTGGATCGCCGCCCCGAGCCACCCGAAGGGGCACCCCGTGGTGCCGCCGCCCTGGGACAGGTGGACCATCCACCAGTACGCCCACGGCCCGATCGACCGCAACGTGTTCAGGGGCACTCGCGCCCAGCTCACCGCGCTCGGCTTCCAGCCCCACAAGCGCGAGAGCAAGGCGTAGGCCACGGAGATAATCGGGGGCGGTTCCAGGTAGCATCGGGCACGATAAAAGCGAAACCACGTCCACGACTTTTCTTGGAGTAATCGTGTCTGCCGCCCTCGAAATACGCATCACCCTCGCCGGAGCCGAGCGTGTGGTGGCGGGCGGCACGACGGCCGGCGAGGCTCTGGAGGCCGACGGCCGCGCCGTCGTCGCCGCGAAGATCAACGGCGAGCCGCGCGACCTCGCGACCGAGGTCGCCGACGGCGACGCCGTCGAGCCCATCGCGATCGACAGCGAGGAAGGCCGCTCCATCCTCCGTCACTCCACCGCCCACGTGATGGCGCAGGCCGTCCAGGAGATCTTCCCCGGCGCCCGGCTCGGCATCGGCCCGCCCGTGGAGAACGGCTTCTACTACGACTTCGACGTCGAGCACCCCTTCACCCCCGAAGACCTCAAGCGCGTCGAGAAGCGCATGCGCGAGATCGTCAAGCAGGGTCAGTCCTTCTCCCGGCGTGCCGTATCCGACGAGGCCGCCCGCGAGGAGCTCGCCGCCGAGCCCTACAAGCTGGAGCTCATCGGGCTCAAGGGCGGCACCGCCGACGACGAGAGCGTCGAGGTGGGCGGCGACCAGCTCACCATCTACGACAACCTCGACCCGAAGTCCGGCGAGCTGTGCTGGAAGGACCTGTGCCGGGGCCCGCACCTGCCCACCACCCGGATCATCCCGGCGTTCAAGCTGATGCGCTCCGGCGGCGCCTACTGGCGGGGCAGCGAGAAGAACCCCCAGCTCCAGCGCATCTACGGCACCGCCTGGGAGTCCCGCGAGAAGCAAGACGAGTATCTCCAGCTCCTCGCGGAGGCCGAGAAGCGCGACCACAGGAAGCTGGGCGCCGAGCTCGACCTGTTCTCCTTCCCGACCGAGCTGGGCTCGGGCCTCGCCGTGTTCCATCCCAAGGGCGGCATCATGCGCCGCATCATGGAGGACTACTCCCGGCGCAGGCACGAGGAGGCGGGCTACTCCTTCGTGAACACCCCGCACATCACCAAGGAGAACCTCTACCAGGTCTCCGGCCACCTCGACTGGTACGCCGACGGCATGTTCCCGCCCATGGAGCTGGAGGGCGCGCGCTACTACCTCAAGCCGATGAACTGCCCGATGCACAACCTGATCTTCAGGTCGCGCGGGCGGTCCTACCGCGAGCTGCCGCTGCGCCTGTTCGAGTTCGGCACCGTCTACCGCTACGAGAAGTCCGGCGTCGTGCACGGCCTCACCCGCGTTCGCGGCATGACGCAGGACGACGCCCACATCTACTGCACCCGCGACCAGATGCAGGACGAGCTCAAGAGCCTGCTGCGGTTCGTGCTCGGGCTGCTGCGCGACTACGGCCTGGACGACTTCTACCTTGAGCTGTCCACCCGCGACCCCGAGAAGTCCATCGGCACCGACGAGGTCTGGGCCGAGGCGACCGAGGCGCTGCGGGTCGCCGCCTCGGCGGAGAACCTCGACCTGGTCCTCGACGAGGGCGGCGCGGCCTTCTACGGGCCCAAGATCTCCGTGCAGGCCAAGGACGCCATCGGCCGCACCTGGCAGATGTCGACCATCCAGGTGGACCTCAACCTCCCGGAGCGCTTCGAGCTGGAGTTCCAGGGAGCCGACGGGTCGCGCCAGCGCCCCGTCATGATCCACCGCGCGCTGTTCGGGTCGATCGAGCGGTTCTTCGGCGTCCTCGTGGAGCACTACGCCGGTGCGTTCCCTCCGTGGCTGGCGCCCGTGCAGGTCATCGGCATCCCGATCGCCGACGCCCATGTGTCCTACCTCGGCGACGTGGCCAAGAGGCTGCGCGAGAGGGGCATCCGCGTGGAGGTCGACGGCTCCGCCGACCGCATGCAGAAGAAGATCCGCAACGCGCAGAAGTCCAAGGTGCCCTTCATGCTCCTCGCCGGTGACGACGACGTCGCCGGCGGCGCCGTCTCCTTCCGCTACCGCGACGGTGAGCAGAAGAACGGCGTCCCGGTCGAGGAGGCCATCACCGAGATCCTGGACGCCGTCGAGCGCCGCGTCCAGGTCTGATCGAGCTGTCTGGTCGAGCGGTCTGAGCGCCCGGGCGTCAAGCGTCCGGGCGTTCGGCCGTCACCCCGTCAGAAGGCCTCGACATGATCGTCGTCGGACCTCGCGGGCTGCCGCTCGTCCGGAAGCCGCACATCGTCCACGGTCACGTTGACCTCGACGACCCGCATCCCCAGCATGTGGCTCACCGTGCGGGCCACGTTGACCTTGACGTCGCCGGCGACCTCCATGACGATGTGGCCGTATTCGATGACGATGGTGACGTCGACCGCGACCTGATGGTTGTCGATGCGGGCGCGTACGCCCTGGTTCGGGCGCTTGGCTCCGATGCCGACGCGGTCGCGTACCGACTCCAGCGCCCGTTCGAGATCTCCGCCCAGGTCCGCGACCCCGGTGACCTCCAGCGCGGCCAGGGCGGCGACCTTCTCCACGACCTCGTCGGCGACCTTGATGCGCCCCCGGACGCCGGTCGTGAGGTCGGGCTCCTCGGTGATCAGGCCGGGGCCGCTCGCGTCGCCGGGGGACTCCTCCAGCGGGGATTCGTCCAGGAAGTGCGCGGGCACGGGGGACGCCGAATCGGGCCCGTGATCCGGGAACGCCTGCGAGGACTCCGCGTACTCCTCCTGACCCTGGTCACCCGCGGTCGGCTCTTCGGTGGAGACGGTGTCGGTCATTGAAGCTCCTCGTTTCGGGGGTCGATGCCGGTTTCGGGGGCGGTGTCCATGCGGCACCTCCCCGTCATACCGGTCCGGCCTGCCGCCCGGGTGAGATTCCGCCGAAACCGTGCCCGATCTGTCCCCGTTGTTGGACGCGCCCGCTCGTGACCGACCCGATGCCTCGTCCTATGCTGCAAGGCATGCAGGAGCCGATTGAGCAGCCCGGTGCGGGAGAGCCCGACAACTTCCAGCGTCTGTGGTCCCCGCACCGCATGGCCTACATCAAGGGTGAGAACAAGCCGAGCGGGACGGGCCCCGATGAGGGCTGCCCGTTCTGCGAGATCCCCAAGATGAGCGATCAAGACGGGCTCGTGGTCGCCAGGGGCTCCTCGGTGTTCGCCGTGCTCAACCTCTACCCGTACAACTCCGGGCACCTGATGGTCTGCCCGTACCGTCACGTGGCCGACTACGCCGACCTGGACGAGGGCGAGACCTCGGAGCTGGCCGACTTCACCAAGCGCGCGATCGTCTCGCTGAGGAAGGCCAGCGGCGCGCAGGGGTTCAACGTCGGCATGAACCTCGGCCATGTCGCCGGGGCGGGCATCGCCGGTCACCTGCACCAGCACGTCGTGCCGCGGTGGGGCGGCGACACGAACTTCATGCCGGTGGTCGGCCACACCAAGGTGCTCCCCCAGCTGCTCAAGGACACCAGGGAGCTCCTCGCCGACGCCTGGCCCACCTAGCCCGCCGCCCGCCGCTGGTAGCCGTCCTGGGCCGGCGCCTGGCGCTCGTGGTCGGCCTAGCCCGCCGGGAGCGGACGCAGCACGGGGGCGGGCTCCGGAGAGACCGGGACGAGGGCGCGGATGCCCGCCGAGAGCACCAGCGGCACGGCCAGCGCCAGCGCCATCGACAGGACCGCCGCGCCCGAGTCGTTGACCAGCATCCCGACGACCCCGCTGACCAGGGCTCCGATGAGGCCGGCGCGCAGCATCGGAGCCCGCTCGAACGCCACGGGCAGCACCCCCGCGCTCGCGGCGCCGGGGCGGAACAGCGCGAAGACCAGGAACGCGAAGGCCGCGACGACGATCGGCATGAGGTTCGGCGAGAGCAGCGTGCTGAGCATGGCGGCGAGCTTCCTGAGGATCACCGGCACGAACGTGCCGTCGATCACCTGCCCGACGAACCGCCCGAGGTGGGTCTGCGAGGCCGGCGGGCGCAGGTAGTCGAGGTAGGCGATGCCCATCACGACGACGCCGCCCGCGACGCAGAAGGCGCCCAGCTTGACGATGGAGACCCGCTTGCCCGCCACCAGCAGGGCGGTGACCGCGATGCCCGGCACGAACGCGATCACGCCGCCGAAGTCGCTGCCGACCCCCGGCCAGCCGTCGAGGAGCATCGCGAAGCCGCCGAGACCGGCCACCAGGGCGACGGCGACGTTCCTGCGGCCCGCACGCACCAGCCCGTCGGCGACCGCCGTGGTCACCAGGAGCACGGCGGTGGCGAGCAGGGCGAAGGGGATGTTCCCGAGGCCGTAGTAGCGGGCGCCGACGACGCCGGTGTAGCCCATGAGGCTGTCGAGCTGCATGGTGGTGCCGGTCAGCAGATCGCCCACGAGCACGCCCGCCGTGACGGCCGCCACGACCGAGGGCGGGCCGAGCACGCCTGCGCCCCCCGGACGGCCGCGCAGGCGCGACCACAGGGCCGGCAGGGCGAGGGCGAGGCCGGTGAGCACGGTGGCGCAGATGACGACCCCGGCCACCAGCGCGAGCACGGGCACGGCCGCGCGCTCCCAGGGCGTGAGGTTCACCAGGTAGGTGGAGACCGGGAGCGAGGCGAGGCCGAGGGCGGCGACGCGCACCCCGCCGAGGCCGCGGCGGCGGCGCAGCAGCAGGAAGGCGATCACGTAGAAGAGCACCTGCAGCACCGCCAGGGCCGTGAAGAACAGGCCGCCCACCTCGCGGATGGTCTGCCCGGCGACGTCGGCATGCCGCAGCGCGGCGGCGCCGTCGTCCGCGGTCGTGGCGCGGCCCGCCTGCCACGGCGCCCCGATGACGTTGGGGGGAACGGCCGCTCCTGCCGCCTTGAGCATGGTGGCGGTGAGGTCGGGGAGGATGACCATGTCGTCCCTGTGGGTCGACGTGGCCCCGAGGAAGTGGCCCTGGGCGCCGGGCGCCCGCCACATCGCCACGCGCAGGTGCGGCTGGGAGCCGTGGTCGGCCAGCCCGGCGAGCAGGACGGTCGTGTCCGGCGGCAGGTGCCCGAGCACGGAGCCCGCCGTGGCGTCCGCCGCCCTGAGCGCGATCTTTCGCCGTGCGGGGGAGAGCAGCTCCGGCGCCTCCGACATCCGCTCGCCCTGGATGTACGGGCGGATCAGGTCGTCGACGTCCACGGCCAGCACGCCGCAGGCGGACCAGTCGGCGAGCTGGTCGGGCGAGGGGGCGTAGCGGTCGACGTGCCCGGCGCGGTCGGCGAGCGCGAGGGCCGCGCCGGGGCCGACCGCCGAGGTGCACTGGCCGGCCGCGTGCGCGGCGGTGCCGAGCGTGCCCGCGTAGGTGACGTCGCGCACCGTCCAGAGCCAGTCGAAGCCGGGGATGACCGCCCCGGCCCCCTGCCGCTCCAGGGGCGGCGGGGGGCCGCACTTGGAGCCGACCGAGGACCGCACCCCCGCGGAGACCGTGAGCCACCCGTCGTAGGGGCAGGTCGTGCGGCCGACGGCGCGGACCGACAGCGAGCCGAGCGCGCTCTGGCCCGCCAGCCGCCAGAGGTTCGGGGTGTCGGCCGCGTTCACGTCATGCCAGTGGAGCCCGGGCACGCCGATCAGGGCCACCCGTCCGGGACCGTCCGCCCGCGCGGCGGCGGGGGCCATGACGAGCCCCAACACGATCATGGCCACCGCGCCGAGCGCCCGCCTCACCACTGACCTCCCACGACCCCTCCACCGGCGAATCCCTGGGCACCGTACGGGAAAGTCGGCGCCCCGGTCCAGGAAACCGCGCTGAACACCGCCCGAACGTGGACTCCGGGCACGGTTCACCGGGAAGAACCGAGGGGACGCGCTCGCGGGATCGTCTGGACCCGGCCGCGGCCACCACGCACCCTGGCCAAGAAACCGGGGTGGTCGGCTCGCGGCCGGTCAGGGGAGCGGGGCCGTGACGGGCGCGCTCTCGTTGCCGAGGCGGTCCAGCGCGCTCACCAGGTAGGTGCCCTCCGATGTGGTGGTGTAGGACTGCTCGGCCGCGCCGGTCGCGGGGACGACGGCGAGGAGGTTGCGGGCGTCGGTGGTCGCGCAGTCGCCCGCCTTGGCGCCCGCCACCCGGTAGACGGCGTAGGCGCGCGCGCCGGGAGAGGCCTTCCACAGCAGCGTCCCGCCGGAGTTCCGCAGCGCCGACGGCGTGGCCGGGGCCGCGCCGCCGCGCTCCTTCATCAGCGGGAGCAGCGCCGGGCGGGGGTAGTGGTCCTGCACGATCTTGTCGAGCACGCCGAGGGGGTTCTTGCCGACCTGGGTGGCGCTGAAGTAGACGTCCCCCTGGACCTCGGGGTACCTGCGGTTGAGCGTCAGGTGGGCGGGCAGCTCGCCGGCCTTGGTCCAGGCCGCGTTGTCCCTGGTGCCGACCCGGTAGAGCGCCTGGCCGATGTAGAGGTGCACGCCGGTGCCCTTGACCTCGTTCGCCCACCACGGGACGAGCTTGGCGTAGTCGGCGGCGGCGAACCCGCGGGGCCAGTAGAGCTGCGGCATGATGTAGTCGACCGAGCCCGCCTTGATCCACGCGCGGGCGTCGGAGTAGATCGCGTCGTAGGCCGACAGGCCCTTGGTGTCCGAGCCCGAGGGGTCGTCGGACTTGTTGCGCCAGATGCCGAACGGGCTGATGCCGAACTTGACGTACGGCTTCGCGGCATGGACGGCCTTGCCGACCTGGGCGACGAGCTTGTCGACGTTGTCGCGCCGCCAGTCGGCCAGGGACTTGCCCTTTCCGTACTTTGTAAAGGCGCCCGCGTCGGCGAACTTGGTGCCGTTGCCGGGATAGGGGTAGAAGTAGTCGTCGAAGTGCACGCCGTCGACGTCGTACCGCTGCACGACGTCGGTGATGACCTTGACGGTGTGGGCGCGCACCTCCGGCAGGCCGGGGTTGTAGTACAGCTTGCCCTCGTGCTTGACGACCCACTCGGGGTGCTGTCGCGCGGGGTGGCCGGCGGGCAGCTTGGTGAGGTCGTCCTTGTCCGCCGCGCGGTAGGGGTTGAACCAGGCGTGGAACTCCAGGCCGCGCTTGTGCGCCTCGGCGATCAGGAAGGGCAGCGGCTCCCAGCCGGGATCCTTGCCGCCGGTGCCGGTGAGCCACTGCGACCACGGCTCGTAGGGGGACCGGTAGATCGCGTCGGAGGCCGGGCGCACCTGGACGAACACCGCGTTGAAGTTGCGCTTGACCGCGTTGTCGAGGATGCGGACGTACTCCGCCTGCTGGCGGGCCGGGTCGAGCCCGGTCTTGGACGGCCAGTCGACGTTGTGCACGGTGGCGATCCACACTCCCCTGAGCTGCCGCTTGGGGTACTTGGCGCTCACCTCGCACGCCTCCGCGGGGGCGGTGCGGGCCGCCGCCGGCGCCGCGGGCCTGGTCTCGCTGTCCGCGGGAACGGCACCCGGTCCGAAGAAGTAGGCGACGCCGGTGGTGACCACCGCGATGGTCGCGGCGGCGAGCAAGGGCCGATGTCCGTTTCGCATGGGACATCAGTGTGGCATCGGCAAAGAGTTGGTAAGACCCAATAAAAGAAATCGTATCGTGATGCCATCGTGACGGGTGGGGTCTTGGTGATTGCCGGGAACGCCGTTCGCGGCCGGCCGGGAGCCCGGTCCCGCAGGGGACATTCCAGGCGGCACCTGGGGTTGCGAGGCCGGGAGCGCCCGGCCGGCACGGGGCCGTACGAGCGCGCGGCGAGCGGACCGGGCCCCCGGGTGACAAGTGGCTTACCCTCCGGGGGGGGGGGGCCCCCCCGCCGGGCCGCCCCGGCGGCCTGGGTCTGAGAACAGCAATAAACAAAAAAAACCAACACAAGAAG
>NZ_JBFBIK010000109.1:0-24385 GCF_040685555.1 Sphaerisporangium sp. NPDC088356 | reverse complement strand
TCGTCCTGTCTAGCCCTGTTTCACATCATGAGGACTCATTCGTCCCATGTCTCACAAGAGTCTGACAGAGAGGGGCTGGATGGCCTGGGCCGTGGCGGTCTGCGTCGACCTGACCTGCGTCATGGCGGCACGCGAACGGCAGCGCGACAAGAAGACCGGCCGTACCCGCTCCGGCCTGGTGTCCTGGCCCACCCTGGTCCTGGTCGGCGGGATCGTGTTGTCCCTGGCCGCGAACCTGGCACAGGCCGACACCTCGGTCTGGGGGTGGGTCACCGCGGCGACCCCGGCCGTGGCGTTCCTGGTCGCGGTCTCCATGCTCGAACGCCGCGCCGTCCCACCTCCCCGGCACCGGTACCCGCTCCCGTACCGGCGTCGGCCCCCGTCCCCGGCTCGTCCCCGCGCCCCGTCCCCGATCCGATCCCCTCGACGGCGCTCGTCCCCGCCTCCGTCCCGCCCGTCCCCGTGGCTGCTGCGTCCGTCCCCGTCCAGGACGGCGACACCGCAGGGCAGGACGACACCTCGCAGTCCTCTGGCGGGCTGCTCGACTACGCCCGGCGCGTCGCGGCCGAACACCACGCCCGGCACGGCAGACCGATCACCCGCGACACCTTGCGCGCCCGGCTCGGCGTCTCCAACCAACTCGCCACCGACCTGCTGCGCCAACTGCGCAACATCCCCGATCCCGCCTGAACCGAAGGGACCTCCCTGCGATGGCTCGCACCCCCGACCGCCTAGCCGTCATCAACGGCCTGCGCGACCTGGCCGATTTCCTGGACACCAACCCCGATGTCCCCGCCCCCTGGGGGCCAATCTCCATCTACTTCTACCCCCTCGGTACCGACGAGGAGATCCGCGCCCAGGTCGACCACGTCGCCCGGCTACTCGGCTCCGACGTCGACGCCGACGAGCTCGCGGTGGGCCACTACTCGACGGGCATCACGTTCGGCATCGCCGAGTACAAGGCGGTGGGCCTGCTCGCCTCCTCCCGAGCCCGATGGGCCGCCCGCAGGAGCTACGAGGACTCCATCACCCTCGACACCGACCCCACCAACCCCGCCCCCGGCGCCTGAACGGAGAACCCCATGCGCATCCGCCTCGACGGCACCCGCTCCGAGATCTCTTACGCGCTCTACCAGCTCCGCAAGATCTTCCGGGTCACCTCGGTCTCCAACCCACACCCCAACCGCGGGCGACGGTCGGACTTCCGGCTCTACGCCCAGATCAACCCTCGTGACATGCGGACCTGGAGGTAAGGGCGTGGACGACGAATTCACCGTGATCCGCTACCGCTGCGCCACCTGCGGCGGGACCGGCGTCGACAGCCTCGGCGGCACCTGCGCCGACTGCCACGGAACCGGAGCAGACAACCACGGGGCATAGCCCCGGCGCCCCCGGCGTGACCGCACAACCGCCAAGTCACACGCCACGTCGGGGGCCATCCCCACACCGAACCTCTAAAGACCCGGAAGGGACACGCCCCATCATGCCCAACACCACCAACTCACACGCGGTAGCCGGGATGATCACCCGACTCCACGACCCCCAATACGCCCGCTGGGCCGCCCAAATCAAAGCCACCGGCGGATGCCGACAGCCGATCCACCTGCGCGGCCACGTCCTGCACGTCGACCAGGCCACCGGCGCCCTACTGCACCGCTACTCCACCAGCACCGAACCGGACGGCGTCCTACGGGTGCCGTGCAAGACCCGACGCGCCTCCCGCTGCCCCTCCTGCGCCGAGACCTACCGGGCCGACACCTACCACCTCATCCGCGCCGGCCTGGCCGACGGCAAAGGCGTCCCCGCCACCGTCAGCGCGCACCCGTGCCTGTTCGTCACCCTCACCGCCCCCTCCTTCGGGACCGTCCACACCCGGCGAGAGAAGAACGGCAAGCTCCTGCCCTGCCACCCTCGACGCGACGCCGAGACCTGCCCGCACGGACGGGTCATGTCCTGCACCGCCCGGCACGGTGCCGACGAGGAACGCCTTGGCGAGCCGCTGTGCCCGGACTGCTACGACTACACGGGGTCGGTGTTCTTCAACGCCCTGGCCCCGGAACTGTGGCGGCGCTTCACCCTCGCGCTACGCCGTCACGTCGCCAAGCTGACCGGGCACAGCCTCAAAGGCTTGCGCGAGGAGCTGTCGATCGCCTTCGCGAAGGTTGCCGAGTATCAGCGCCGCGGCGTCGTCCACTTCCATGCCGTGATTCGCCTCGACGGACCGGACGGACCGGACTCCCCGCCTCCGGCCTGGGCCACCTCCGATGTGCTGGCGCAAGCCGTACAACACGCACACCAGGCCGTCACCGTGACCGCCCCCGCAGTCGACAGCAAGCCGTCCGCTCTCCTGCGCTGGGGCGCTCAGCTCGACGTCCGGCCCATCACCCTCGGCGGCACCCTCACTGATCAGGCTGTGGCCGGTTACATCGCGAAATATGCGACCAAGGCCGCTGAATGCGTCGGCACCCTGGACCGGCGGATCAACGCCACCGAAGACCTGGCCGCGCTCCCCATCCGCGAGCATCCCCGGCGCCTGATCGCCGAATGCTTCCGCCTGGGCTCCCTCGACGGCCTGGCCGACCTCCGGCTCGCCGAATGGGCACACATGCTCGGCTTCCGCGGGCACTTCTCCACCAAATCCCGCCACTACTCCACCACCTTCAGCAAGATGCGCGCCGAACGCGCCGACCACAGGCGCGACGAGGCCATCTCAACCGGACGGCTGCCCCTCTTCGACGAGGACACCGCCCTCGTCATCGCCCACTGGTCCTACGCCGGAAAGGGCCTCTCAGCCGGTGACGCACTCATTGCCGCAGCGATCACCTGCTCTCCACTGACTGCATCTACGTCGGCATCGGGGAGTGACCTATGAACACGGACGACATGCTCACGGTCCCCGACGCGATGGCCAAGCTCAAGGTCAGCCGGTGGACCCTCTACAAGCTCATGCGCTCCGGTGAACTCGGCTCAGTCCTCGTCAGCGAGCGATGCCGCCGTATCCCCGAATCCGCTCTCAGCGACTACGTGACCCGACTGTGCGAGGAGGCTGCCTGATGGGACAGCGCGCCAACGGGGAAGGCTCCATCTTTCCCTACAAGAACGGCTACGCCGGCTACGTATGGGTCACCACTCCGGACGGGCAGCGTAAGCGCAAGTGGGCCTACGGCAAGACCCGTGAAGAGACCCACGAGAAGTGGATCAAACTGCACGCTGAGGCGAAGCGTGGCCCGGTCGTCACAAAATCTCCAACGCTGGGCGCCTACCTTGATTACTGGATCCGTGAGGTCGTAGCGCCAAATCTGGCCCCATCGACGGCGGCGACGTACGAGGTGTTCTCTCGCCTGTACATCGGTCCCGCTCTCGGCACTAAGCGGCTCGATAAGCTCGCCGTTCGCGATGTTCAGACCTGGTACAACAAGCTCCGGGTCACCTGTCAGTGCTGCGCGCAGGGCAAGGATGCCCGCAGACCTGAGAAGAAACAGAAGTGCTGTGCGGTGGGCGTCTGCTGCGGCCAGATCGCCTCTGATCGCACCGTGCGAGACGCCTGGACGATCCTCCGTGCCGCGCTGAACAACGCGGTTCGCGAAGAGCTGATCACTCGTAACGTCGCCGCCCTGATGCGCGTTCCGAAGCCTCGACGCCGCAAGATCAAGCCGTGGTCGGTGGATGAGGCTCGCCAGTTCTTGGAGTCCGCGCGGACTCGTCGGGATCCGCTCTACGCCGCGTACGTGCTGATTCTCGCGGTGGGACTACGGCGCGGTGAAGTCCTCGGGCTGAGGTGGGAAGACGTCGACCTCGACAACGCTGAGATGACGATCGGCTGGCAACTCCAGCGCGTCAGTGGGCAGCTCCATCATCGCGAGACCAAGACTGAGGCATCGGATGCCGTTCTACCCCTCGTTGACCTCTGCGTCGCTGCACTCCGTGAACGGCAGGCAAAGCAGGACGCCGCTCGTGAGGCGGCGAAAGACGAATGGATCGAGAAGGGGTTCGTCTTCACGACACGGACGGGCCGACCCGTCGAGCCTCGCAACTTCAACCGCAGCTTCGCGACCGCGATCAAGCATGCCGGTGCGCGGAGCATCCCGGTTCACGCCACCCGGAAGACCTGCGCATCACTCCTCGTCGCGCTGGACGTTCACCCAAGGATCGCGATGCAGATCCTCCGCCACAGCCAGATCGCGGTCACGATGAACATCTACAGCGAGGTATCGTCCGAGGCCACCCGGACGGCGCTCAAGAAGCTGGGCGAGCAACTGGAATAGCCGTTGCTGTACAACCCTGCACGTTGATCAAAAAGGCCACTTCCGGTGATGGAAGTGGCCTTTGAACTGGGGTGAAGCCTAGGGGCACCCACGACTGTCCTGCCGTATGCTGACCACGCCATACAGCGATCGCCGTAAAAGCTCGAAAGCAAGGTAGGCCCAACTCAACCCGAGGAACTACCCCCCGTGGGCTCTCTGCTGCAACCCGTGCTGCTCGGGGCCAGTGAGGCTCTTGTTCTATAGAAGCCGATTACGCCTGCACTAGATCTTGCGGGATGACTACATCCGCAGCAGCCAAGCTAGCTTGTAACTTCATGTTTTGATCATCACTGGGGGTGTGAGACCGTACGACATCCTGCACGAACTTCACTGCGCTCTCCAGCAAATCCTCACCGAGGTCTACAGGAGACCACTCTCGGAGGGACAAGTCATGTGCAAGAGCAAGCACTGCGCGCCTGTGGGAGAACTTGCTTGCTACGAAGTCTCGAAGTTCTTCGTCGGTATCGAACTCTAGACCTCGAAGATCCTCTACTTCGTTCGGAGTCAGGTCGAGGTATGCCCATATCGACACGACCCCGTTTGCATCCCCAACGACAGTGAAGAGGATAGTTCGTTCGTCTACCATCACTGTGCCGGCCAACGGCACCTCATAGTGATGCCAGACTTCCAGATCGTGCGCCCGTGGAGAAGGAGACCATGGTGGCGCACCCTGCTTCACTAGCCCATCCATCTCTCCACCTCCTTACGTTGCCTCACCCCCATTGAAGCATGCTGCGAAGCTGGCTGACACTTCCATAGGCCATGGGACAGTCTGACTGACCAATGGATCAGCCGCTGGCCACACCACAGTGACATGCGGGGATCGCCTCACACGGCTACCAGGTGTGTGGACCACAGCCAGGCCCGCAGCTCTGATCTTGCCAGCAGTAGTGGCTCGAAGCCTCGTCCTCTCAAAGTCCCTCGCAGTGGGTCGGCGTCCATTGAGGTACTTGATCAGTGCCTCTTCGTGTGTGAGGTTCACGAAGAGAGACAGTCCTCGCTCACGCCCTAGCCGGGGCTGGCTACGGAAGTCCGGGATGCCGATCTGGACCAGTTTCACCGCATCCTCGATGCACGACGCAGGCGGGGGACCACACCTACAAGCGGCATCCCTGATCCACGACCACTGCGGGTTGCTCACAGTGCTTCTACCTGCCCTTGATGGCTACCTGGTGCAAGCGGTGCTCGCAACCGCACCCACAGAATCTCACTGTCCCCCCTCAACGTCTCTGCCAGAGCTTCTATTGCTCGTTACCACCGTGCCGGACTGCTTGAGGTCGATGCACAGGATGCCGTCGTCGATGTAACTGGTCCACCTACGGGACACAGATGTATCGATGTTGTAGTACTTGGTGAACGCAGTCCCGGACACGATGTATGGCCCTACGCTCTTGCCCGCTTGTGGGCGCAGAGGGTAGGCATGCTCGGATTCCTTCTCTACCGGACGAAATCCTATGATCCGCTCCGCAGGGTCATAGAGGAGTTCAACAGCCTCCGGTTCGCCCAGCTCGGCGAATGCAGCAGCGTTCATGGACATCGTTCCGCGCTTCTGGATCGTCACGAAGGGTTGCCGCACCAGCGGCACGAGCCGCTTCGTGAACGTCTCGAAGTTTGGCATCTCTACTATCCCATCAACCAATGGCCAGCTTGGAGGCAAAGATAGCATGATCTAAAGGGTCTAAGGTCAAGCAGCTCTGCTCCTAATGCTTCTAATGCATGGAGTCCTGCTGCATGGCAGCTCGCTGCGGGGGCCACGGGGAGGACCGCATCGCAGCGCCCGTGCCTCTGAGCTGTACAACTGTCGTTGGTACCGTCTTGAGGTGAACGTACGAGGCATGGCTCTGTGCCGTATACGCCGGTTACCAGAGCGGAGCCTCGAACGCGCTTGGGGGCTTCCCCAACCCTGGCTACTTTGTGACGGCCATGTCCGCATCAGGCAGCCGTACCTGGCCTACTGCCCGGCGCAAGCCCTCCTTGGCGTGCCCGCGTGCCCCTTGTCACAGTTCCTCGCCCACTCGTCGCCCTACGGCAAGCCGTATGGATCGGTCAGGGTGCACGACGCGGACAGGCCAACCAGTGGCGTCTTGGAACTTCGATCACAGTTTGCGAAAGCGATCAAGCATGCCAATGCTCGAGCAACTCGGGCGCCGTTGCTGTACGGCGCTGCTGTACGGAGATCAAAAAGGCCACTTCCGATCATGGAAGTGGCCTTTGACCTGGGTGGAGCTGAGGGGATTCGAACCCCTGACCCCTTCGATGCGAACGAAGTGCGCTACCGGACTGCGCTACAGCCCCTAGGACTCGACCAGATTAGCAAACTTTGGCGGCCACCCGCGCCACTCATACCGGCAGAGCGCCGGTGATCATGTGATCGCGCAGATCCGGCCCGCCGCCTGGGCCTCCGTGGGGGACGTCTGACGCACGGGAGGCGTCGGGCGTCTTGGCCGGGATTCGGAGCCACTCAGGCCCGCTTGAGGACGTCCAGGGGGCTACGAAGCTTCGGCGAGGGAAGCCGTCGCTGAGAGAGGCCGGTCGTTGAAGGGAGGCCGGTCGTTGAAGGGAGGCCGGTCGTTGGGAGGGGTCAGTCGCCTACGGCGCGGCGGGAGCGGTCCGCGTACTGGTCGAAGGGCTCGACGCGCCTGCGGAACTCGATGATCTCGGCCTCGGCCTGCTGAGCCGCCTCTTCGAGCGCACGCTGGTGCTCGCGTACCCTCCGGTCGCGCTCGGCGCGGGCCTTCGCGGCCTCGACGCGCCGCTCCGCGTCCGCAGCGACGGCGACGCGCAGCACCGCCAGGTACGACACCAGCAGGACGGCGGAAGGCGCCACGCTCCACCAGGGCGCCACGCCGACGGCCGCCGTCACCACCGAGGCGAGGTGGAGTAGCACGGTCCAGAGGAGCCATCGGCGACGGCGCGCCAGCACCCGCGCCCGGCGGCGGCACTCGGCCTGGAACAGATCCTCATCGGAGAGCTCTTCGGGAACGGGATCCGGCTCGGTCTCGGCTGCGGACGAGCCATCAGAAGCCTTCTCGGCGGAGGCGCCACCCGCGGCCCTGGACCCACTGATGTCGCTCGCCGGGGAAGGGGCTCCGGGCTTGGACGACCCGTGCGGCACCGCTCGCGCGTCGGGCTCCGCTCGCGTTTGGGACGCGGCATGAGATGAGGCCGGCGAGCCTGATTCTGCGCGGGGCTCGGGGGTGCCGAGCTCCATGGTGATCTCGTCGTCGGCGGTGTCCGTGGCGAGAGCGGCATGGCCGGACGGGACCTCGGACACCTGAAGATCGGCGAGGGTGTCCCCGTCTGACTCCTCGCCCTCGTTGTAAAGCTCGGCGATCTCCACCGAGTTGCGGTCACGGCGCAGCCACATCGGCACGAGGACGCACAGCCACATGAGAACGATGCCGAGGTAGAGGAAGGCACTACTCACCCGCCCACCTCCCCGGCCCGCTGTGGGCAGCGTGAACACACCACGGGGCCAGTGGCGTCGCAAATGTGCTCACGTCACGCACCGTAGGACCGCGTGTCACTGATTGACGAGCATTCCGTGCGGTGTGTCGCGAGATCGTCAACCTGTTTATCCCCAGGCCTACGTCAAAGCTGTCTATGACTGTCTAGGAGGAACCGTCGTGGGCGGTTTTCTCCCGGGTCTGCCTCCACTGGGCCAGGAGCCCGCGAGGCACGTCCTCGAGCGTCAAGGCGTAGCAGATGTGATCGCGCCAGGCGCCGTCGATGTGGAGCTGGCGGCGGCGGACCCCCTCCTCGCGGAAACCGAGCTTTTCCACGACCCGGCGGCTGGCGTGGTTCTCGGGCCTGATGTTCGCCTCCAGGCGGTGCAGGCCGACGGTGAAGAAGCAGTGGTCGACGGCCATCGCGAGGGCCGTGGGAGTGATCCCGCGCCCGGCGAGGGTGCCGCTCACCCAGTAGCCGACCTGAGCGGACCGCGCCGAGCCCCAGACGATCGCGCCCACCGTGAGCTGGCCGGCGAACGCCCCGCGCCAGGTCACCACCCAGGGCAGCGCGAGACCCTGCCGCGCCTCACGTCGCAGGGTGCCGACCATGGAGATGTACGGCCCGAGGCCCGTGCGGAACAGCGGGGTCTCTGGGTTGCTGGGCTCCCATGGCCGCAACCAGTCGGCGTTGCGCAGTCGCGTCTCGCGCCAGGCACTGACGTCGCGCAGACGCAGCGGCCGGAGTCCCACCGGTCCCTCGTTCAGGGTCGCCGGCCAGCCGCGAAGTCGATCCACGCGTCAATCATCCCCTGTCCGACCCCGAATTCGCCATGGCGAAAGCCAGCCCCTCGCTCTGACGGCGCCCGTCAGTGGCGGGGATGGTCGCCGCCTCTGATCTGTTCGACGGCGTGCCGGAGGATCGGAGCCAGGATGGCCATGCCGTCCCGCACGCCTCCCGACGACCCGGGCAGGTTGACGATGAGGGTCGTCCCCGCCTGGCCGGCCAGCCCGCGCGAGAGGATCGAGGTGGGCACCTTCTCGCGGTTGGCCTGCCGTACGGCTTCCGCGATGCCCGGTATCTCGCGCTCGATCACCCGGCCCGTCATCTCCGGGGTGAGGTCCTGCGGGGTCAGCCCGGTGCCTCCGGTGGTGACGATCACGTCGTACCCCTCGCGGACACCCTCGCGAAGGGCGGCCTCGACGGGCTCGCCGTCGGGCACGACCCTCGGGCCGTCCACCGGGTCGCAGCCGGCCTCGGCGAGCAGCCCAGCCAGGAGTTGTCCCGATTTATCGGCGTAAATTCCGGTGGCGGCGCGGTTGGAGGCGGTCACGACCAGAGCTCTCACGGCCGGGTCCAGACGCCGGTCTTCCCACCGGTCTTCTCCTCGACCCGCACATCGGTGATCACCGCCGCCGGGTCCACCGCCTTGATCATGTCGATCATCGCCAGGCCCGCGACGGAGACGGCCGTGAGCGCCTCCATCTCCACGCCCGTACGGTCGGCCGTCTTCACCCGGGCGGTGATCTCCACCCCGGAGTCGACCACGACGACCTCCACCTTGACCCCGTGCAGCGCGATCGGGTGGCAGAGCGGGATGAGGTCGGGGGTGCGCTTGGCGCCCTGGATGCCGGCGATGCGGGCGACCCCGATTGCGTCGCCCTTCGGCACCGTGCCCGACCTCAGGATCGCCACGGCCTCCGGTGACAGCAGCACCCGGCCCGTGGCGCAGGCCGTACGGACGCTGACGTCCTTGGCGGACACGTCGACCATGCGGGCGGCGCCGGACTCGTCGATATGGGTCAGCTCACTCACAGCGGGATCACCTCCACGACCGTACCCTCGGGCAGGCCGGTGACGTCCTCGGGTACCACGATCAGGGCGTTCGCTCCCGCGAGCGCCGCGAGCTGGTGGGACCCCTGCCCGTGCACGGGGGTCACCACGGCGCCCCCGCTCGCCGTGCTGAGCACTCCGCGCAGGAAAGAACGCCTGCCCGCCGGAGAGCGCACCGCCGCCGTCGTCGTCGCGGTCACGGTGGCCAGAGGCCCGGCGGGCACGCCGCGCATCCTGGCGAGCGCGGGCTTCACGTACAGCACGAACGAGACGTACGAGGAGACGGGATTGCCGGGCAACGTGAAGATCGGCACCTGGCGGTCGCCCAGCAGGCCGAAGCCCTGGGGCATGCCCGGCTGCATGGCGACCTTCTCGAACTTGACCGTTCCCAGCGGCGACAGCGCCTCCTTGACGGGCTCGTACGCGCCCATCGAGATGCCGCCTGTGGTGATCACGGCGTCGGCCTCGTCCAGAAGGCCGTGCAGTGTGGCGAAGAACTCGTCGGGATCGTCGCCGACGGCGCTCCTGCGGAACGCCACCCCACCGGCCTGCTGGACGGCCGCGACCATGGTGAAGCTGTTGGACTCCCAGATCTGCCCGTGCCCCAGCGGCCTGCCCGGCTCGACCAGCTCGGCCCCGGTGGACAGCACCACCACGCGCGGGCGCGGATGGGCGAGGACCGTACGCCGCCCGACCCCGGCGAGGATGCCGAGCTGGGGCGGACCGATCATGGTGCCCGCGGCCAGCACGAGATCTCCGGCCTGGACGTCCTCGCCCGACCTGCGGATGGCGTTGCCCGGGGCGGCGGGCCGACTGATCGTGACCTTGACGGTGCCCCCGTCGGTCCATTCGACGGGGACCACCGCGTCGGCGCCCTCCGGCACGGGCGCCCCGGTCATGATGCGCGTGACCGACCCCCGCTCGACCGCTCGCGAAGCGGTGTCGCCGGCCGCCACGTCGACGGTCACCGGCAGCACCACGGGATCGTCGCCGGTCGCCCCCGCGACATCCCCGGCATAAACGGCATAGCCGTCCATGGCGGAGTTGTCGAAGGGCGGCAGCGCGACCGGCGAGGTGACGTCCTCGGCCAGGGTGGAGCCGAGCGCCTCCTCCAGATCGAGCTCGATCGGATCGAGCGGGCGTACCGCGCCGAGGATCTCGGCCAGATGGGCGTCAACCGTTTTCATCTCATCCACCAACCCGTGGAGGTTTCACCGCGTCGAACGGTCCGCGGAGGCCGAGGTCCCGCGAGCCTTCACTCAGGGATCTCGTCGAGGAACTCGCGCAGCCACGAGATGAACTCAGGCGCGAGGTCGGGACGGTCCGCCGCGAACTGCACGACGGTGCGAAGGTAGTCGATCTTGTTGCCGGTGTCGTAACGGCGCCCGCGGAACAGCACGCCGTGCACCGGACCGCCCTCATCCGTCGAACGGCCGGCGAGCTCCAGCAGCGCGTCGGTGAGCTGGATCTCCCCGCCACGCCCGGGAGCGGTGTTCTCCAGCACCTCGAACACGGCAGGGTCGATGACATAACGCCCGATGACCGCCCAATTGGAGGGGGCGTCCTCGGGCGCGGGCTTCTCCACCAGGCCGGTGACGCGGACCACGTCGTCCTCGGAGGTCGGCGAGATCTCCGCGCAGCCGTACAGGGAGACCTGCTCCCGCGGGACCTCCATCAGCGCGACGACGCTGCCGCCGTAGGTGTCGCGCACCTCGATCATGCGCTTCAGCAGGTGGTCACGGTAGTCGATGAGGTCGTCACCCAGCAGGCAGGCGAACGGGTGGTTGCCGACATGCTGCTTCGCGCACAGGACCGCGTGCCCGAGGCCCTTGGGCTCGCCCTGCCGCACATAGTGGAAGGTGGCGATCTCCACCGGCTCCAGAACCTGCGAGAGCCGCTCGGAGTCTCCCTTGGCGGCGAGCACCTCCTCCAGCTCGTACGCCCGGTCGAAGTGGTCCTCGATGGAACGCTTGTTCCGGCCTGTCACCATGAGGAGGTCGAGGAGCCCGACCGAGACCGCCTCTTCGACGACATACTGGATGGCCGGCTTGTCGACGATCGGCAGCATCTCTTTGGGGGTCGCCTTGGTCGCCGGCAGGAATCGCGTACCGAGACCGGCGGCGGGGATGACGACTTTCGTCACTGGATCGTAGTCAGCCATGGATGCACCTTAATGGAGGGCCGAGTGGACAAAGCGGAGCTGCGCCGGAGGATCGTCGCCGCACGAGCAGGGCTCTCCGATCCGCGCGGCTCGGCGACCGCGATCAGGGAAACGCTACTCGACCAGCCCTGGGTCCAGATGGCCGGGCTGGTGGCGTGCTACTGGTCGATGGGCACCGAGCCGGCGACCCAGGGCCTGGTGTTCGCCCTTTGGAAGCACGGCGCCACGGTGATCCTGCCCGTGCTGAAACCGGACAACGATCTCGACTGGGCGGTCTACGACGGGCCCGACTCGATGGCCCCGGGGCCGCGCGGCGTCATGGAGCCCGTGGACACGCGGCGGGGCGTGGACACCATCCGTACGGCAGCGCTGGTGATCGTGCCCGCGCTGGCCGTCGATCCGTCCAGCGGGGTGAGGCTCGGGCGCGGCGGCGGCTCCTACGACCGGGCGCTGGCGCGGGTCGGGCCGAACGTACCGACGGTCGCGCTGCTCCACGAGGGCGAGCTGATCGAAGGCATCCCCTCGGAGCCCCACGATCAGGCCGTCTCGATGGCGGCGCTCCCGTCGGGAATCATCGCTTTCTGACGCGAACCGTGGTGGTCAGGGCAGGATCGTCAGGTCGTTCAGGCCGCCGCTGTCCTTGAAGTACTGCTCCAGGGTGTCTTCCCTGACCGCCTCGAAGAACGACACCCCGGCCTTCCTGTCGAGGCGTACGACGCTGGCGCCCTTGACGGTGGCGGTGCCGATCGTGGGGATCGTGGTGGAGTCGACGGTGTCCGGCCGGATGTCTCTCAGCTCCAGCGCGAGATCGCGCAGTGTGCTCAATGTCACGCCCGAGTCGACGCTGACCGCCTGCGTGAGCGCTTCGAGGAAGGCGTTCAGCTTGAACGGATCGGTCAGCAGCTCCTTGCTGATGATCTTGTGCCCCATCGCCCCGATGAACGCCTGCTGCCGCTTGATCCGGTCGAAGTCGCCGCCCGGCAGGTTGTAGCGCTGCCGGACGAACAGCAGCGCCTTCTCGCCCTGCAGGTGCACCTGGCCCTGCGGCCAGGTGATCTTGTTCATCGGGTCGTACACCTTGCGGGACACGTAGACGTCGACGCCGCCGATCACCTCGGTCATGGCGACGAACCCCTGGAAGTCGAGCGCCGCGAAGTGGTCGATACGCACCTTGGTGAGGTCCTCGACCGTTTTGATCAGCAGCTTCGGGCCACCGAAGGCGTACGCTGCGTTGATCTTGTTGTTTCCGTGCCCGGGGATGCGGACATAAGAGTCGCGGGGGATGCCGATGAGGGTGAGCCGATCCCGGCCGGCCGGGACATGGACGATCATGATCGTGTCGGCCCGCTGGTTGCCCGACTCGCCCGGCCGCTTGTCCGACCCGATGAGCAGCCAGTTCTGCGCGTCTCCGACTGCCTTGGCCGGGCGCCCCGCGTCCTCGGGAAACGCTCCAGGGATGCGCTCGATGTTGCCGTTCAGCGTGATCTGACGCTCCATCACCAGCGCGAACCCCGCCGCGAACACCATGGCGAATATGAGCCCCGTGACGATCAGCATCCGGCGCAGCAGGCGCCGCTTCTTGGGCGGCTTCGCCGGGACGGCCTCCTCGCCACCGGCGGAATCATCCTTCCTCGTGTTCTCAAGAACCGGGGAAGTCTCGTCGGTCACTGCCGTCACCTGATACCCGTCGATTAGCGCCTCTGTGTCGCGTGTGACGGTAGCTCATAGCAGTTCATCGTGGTAGAGGGCTATACGAATAGGACACAATGGACGGAAAACGCGAGTGGGGGGCCGGTGAACCTGAATATCTGGTTGCTCCTCGCATCCGTCGTCGTCATCGCCGCCATCGCCTCCGTACGGGTGGCCCACCGCACGGGACTGCCGAGCCTGCTGATCTATCTCGCGATCGGCCTCCTGGTCGGCGAGGCGGGGCTGGGCGTCCAGTTCGAGAACGCGCAACTCGCCCAGCAGATCGGCCTCGCCGCCCTCGCCGTCATCCTGGCCGAAGGCGGCCTCACCACGAACTGGCAGCACGTCCGCCGGGCCGTACCGACCGCGCTCGTGCTCGCCACGGTAGGCGTGGCCGTGAGCATCATCGCCCTCGCGGCGGCCGTGCACTGGCTGCTGCGCATGGACTGGCGTACGGCCCTGCTGCTCGGAGCCATCCTCGCCTCGACCGACGCGGCGGCGGTGTTCTCCGTACTGCGCCGCCTGCGCCTCCCCCAGCGCCTGTCCGGCATCCTTGAGGCCGAGTCCGGCTTCAACGACGCGCCCACAGTGATCGTCGTCGCCATGCTCAGCCAGGTGAACACGCCCCTGCCGAGTGTGGGGCACGTCGTCTTGGACGCCCTGTTCGAGCTGGCGGTCGGGTGCGCGGTGGGCCTCGGGGTCGGCCCTCTGGGGGGCTACGCCCTGCGCAGGGTGGCTCTGCCGTCGTCCGGCCTCTACCCCATCGCCGTGCTCGCCCTCGCGTTCGTGGCCTACAGCGGCGCGGCCCTCCTGCACGGAAGCGGCTTCCTCGCGGTGTACCTGGCGACGCTGGTCCTCGGCAACACGCGACTGCCGCACCGGGCCGCGACCCGGGGCTTCGCCGAGGGGGCCGCGTGGCTGGCGCAGATCGGCCTGTTCGTCATGCTGGGCATCCTCGCCAGCCCGCACGAGCTGCCCGCCACCGTCGTACCCGGCCTGATCGCCGGCCTCGTCCTGCTGCTGTTCGCACGCCCGCTGTCCGTCGTGCTCTCGGCGCTGATCGTACGGCTGGCGCGTCTGGACCGGCTCTCCTGGCGCGAACAGGCGTTCCTGTCATGGGCGGGACTACGCGGGGCGGTGCCCATCGTGCTCGCCACCATCCCGTGGGCGACCGGGCTCATCGGCGCCAAGGGGGTGTTCAACGAGGTCTTCGTCATCGTGATGGTCTTCACGATGGTGCAGGGGCCGACGCTGCCGTTCCTCGCGCGGATCCTGCGGGTCAACGCCCTCGACGAGGCCCGTGACCTGGGCGTGGAGGCGGCTCCGCTCGAAGAGCTCAACGCCGACCTGCTGCAGATCACCATCCCGCCGGGCTCCGGGCTGCACGGAGTCGAAATCTTCGAACTCCGCCTGCCGTCGGACGCGGCCGTCACGATGGTCGTACGTGAGGGCCGCTCCTTCGTCCCCGAGGGCTCCACGCGCCTGCGGGCGGAGGACCAGCTTCTGGTGGTCACCACGGCCGCATACAGGCAGACCGTCGAACGCCGCCTCCGAGCGGTCAGCCGCCGAGGCAAACTGGCAGGCTGGTACGGCGAACGCGGCGAGTGACCCCAGACGCCTTTGACGGCGGCCGGCACGGAACTTTCACGGGGCACCCCACACTGCTTGTGGCGGGGATTAGAACCTGTCTGGGTGGCGTTTAGCCTAATCGGCTGCGTACCATTAGCAGTCGCATCGGTAGAGTGCCAGTCTGCGTGAGTCATACTCGGCGTGAATCATACGAGGAGGAGTGCGTGCCCACCTACCAGTACGCCTGTACCGCTTGCGGTGAAGGGCTCGAGGTCGTCCAGAGATTCAGCGACGACGCGCTGACCACGTGCCCGAGCTGCGAGGGCCAGCTGCGCAAGGTGTTCTCGGCCGTCGGCATCGTCTTCAAGGGCTCCGGCTTCTATCGGACGGACAACCGCTCGTCCACCAACTCCGGGGTCTCGTCTTCCACCAGTTCACCGGCCTCATCCGGTTCCTCTGGTTCCAGCGGCTCCGGGGACTCCGGCGGCTCCGACTCCGGAACCACCGCCTCGGCCAAGAAGGAGCCCGCTGCGGCGAGTTCTTCCGCGTCCGCGAGCAGCTCGGCCGCCTGACGACGCCCAGGGTTGTACGGCTCCCACAGGCCGTACAACCTTCATGGACACCTGTCCCGGCCCCATGCGCAGACCCGGGTCATCGCTTGCGGGTCATCTCCGCGACCGCACACGTTGCCGGCGACCCGCGAGGGCGCGCAACGGTGTGTGCGGGCGCCGGTACTCACGCCGCTCAACGTGCCACGATCTTCGTATCCCTGGCCATTTCCCACTAGGGTTATCCACAGGTCTCGGCTCTCGTCTCTTCTGCCCGGGGCCGGGGCGCTAGTGTCTGCGCCATGGTCATGAGAGCGGACATCGGGGTCATCGGCGGTTCAGGGTTCTACTCCCTCCTCGATGATGCCGAAGAGATCGACGTCGCCACGCCGTATGGGCCGCCGAGCGACACCATCACTGTCGGCCACATCGGCTCGCGCGCGGTCGCGTTCGTGCCCCGCCACGGCCGCGATCACCGATTTCCTCCCCATCGCATCCCCTACCGGGCGAACCTCTGGGCTCTTCGCTCCCTCGGCGTGCGCCAAGTGCTGGCGCCGAGCGCCGTCGGGTCCCTTCGCGTTCAGTACGGCCCGGGCACCCTTGTGATCCCTGACCAGCTCGTCGATCGCACGTCGGGCCGGGTGCAGACCTATTACGACGCGAACGGCGCGGTCCACGTCCCCTTCGCCGATCCCTATTGCCCAGTTGGCAGAGCTCTGTCCTATTCGAAGGCCGAGGCCGAGGGCTGGAGTGCCGTCGACGGTGGCACTCTCGTCGTCATCGAAGGGCCCCGCTTCTCCACCAGGGCGGAGTCACGCTGGTTCACCTCTAACGGCTGGTCGATCGTCGGCATGACCGGCTACCCCGAGGCCGTTCTCGCCCGCGAGCTGGCCCTCTGTTACACCACGCTGGCCCTCGTCACCGATCACGACGCCGGGGTCGACGCGGGCGAGGGCGTCACCCAGGACGAAGTCTTCGCGTTCTTCGCCGCCAACAGCGAGCGCATGCGCACGCTCGTCGGCTCGGTGGCCGTCGAGCTGCCCACGGAACGCACCTGCCCCTGCGGCGACGCGCTGAACGGCATCGACCTCCCCTTCGAACTCCCCTAGGCCCAGACCCACGAGCCTGTCCTCACCCCAGACCCCGCAACCCCTTGCTCCGCGTTCCAGTCCCGCGCCGTGAGCACTTGCTGCCATGCCCTGGGCCCTAGCAGCCATTTCTCACAGGCAACCCTCGCCGCAGGAGACACCAATGCGGGCCGCACTTCGTGTAGTTCGGACACTCAATCGCCGACGCCGGCTCATGGCCGTCGTCCTCGCGGCCATGGCTGCGGGAAGCGTGGGCCTGGCCATGCGTCCGGTCCCCGCCACCGAGGTCCTGGCCGCCGCTCGCGACCTCAGGCCTGGCACGCTGGCAGCGCCAGATCTGACGGTGGTGCGCATCCCGGAAGCCGCCGTGCCCGACGGCGCGCTCCGCCCGGGAGCGCCCGTCGCCGGACGTGTCCTGGCTGCCCCGGCCCGGCGCGGCGAGCCTCTCACCGACTTACGCCTGCTCGGACCTGCCCTGGTCGACGCCTACGGTCCCGGCATGGTCGCCACGCCCGTACGCATCACGGACGCCGGTGCGGCACGCCTGCTTCGCGTAGGCGATGTCATCGACGTGATCGCAGCCGCGGCCCAGTGGGACGAAGCCCGGCTCGATCCGCGCACGGCCACGGTGGCCCAGGCCGTCACCGTCATCGCCCTGCCACGCGCGACCGCCTCGGCGGACTCCATGACGGAAAGCGGCGCTCTGGTCGTTCTGGCCACCACACTGGAGCAGGCCGCCCGCCTCACCCAAGCCGGCACGGGTTCACGCCTGTCGATCACCATCCACGGCAACTCCCGATAACCATGACGGCACGGGCTGACCGCTCTGACGGTCTCGTCAGCGCCTGAACAGGCGGGGATGCGGAGTCGATGACGCCATAAATAGACCCTCCAGCAGCGCAGCCTCTCACCTACAGCAGCGAGCCGAGCTTCGGGTCGTACTCCCAGTGCCACGGCTCAAACGGGCTGTGATAGGCCCAGTCGGGGTGCATCCACCCGAACTTCTTGCTGTTGGCCTCAAGCCAGTTGAACTGCACCGAACGGAAGACGTCGACACCACCGCACAGGTCCACCGCGAGCCCGAGCCCGTGGTTGCTTCGCCCCGGCACGGCGGCGAAACCCGGCCTGCGGTAGAAGACGGCCTGCTGCTGGCCGAGGCTGCGGTAGCTGTCGGTCACACACATCGGCTTGCCGAACTGCTTCCTGTACGCCTCGTTGAGCGCGACGAAGGCGATCGCCGCGTCCGCGCGCAACTCCCGGCCCGGCTGCTGCAGCGGGCACAGGACGCTCTTCGGGAGCAGACCGTTGGGGTACTGCGCGGCGGCGCTCACCTGGGTCGGGTCGCACGCCGCTCCCGTACGGCCGCCCTGGTTGACCCGCACTCCGAGCTTCGTCAGAGCCTGGGACAGGGACTTCACAACCGTCGACGACCGCTTCCTCAGCGTGTCGATCTCAACGCTGAGCTGGGCCTCCACCAGCAGCTTCGTCGCCCGAAGGTCCTGCGCCTCTCCGGCCAGCCTCTGCTGCTCCTGATAGAGCTTGCCCGCGTCGGCCAGGACCTTGTCACGTCCCGACACGATGTACGTCATGTCGCTCAGAGCACGAAGGCTGGTCGCGTCGCTCTCACCGGTGAAGAAGGGCGCCATGTCACCGCCCGAGGGCTCCTGATACAGCGACTGCACCAGGTCCGCCAGCGGCCTGCGCACCTTGGACATCTCAAGAGTCGCCGTACGCAACTGCTCCAGCTTGCCCTTGAGCTCCTTGTCGGCCTTGGCCAGCGTCCCCTGCCGCTGTTCCAGGGCCTTGGTGGCCTCTGCGAGCGCCTGGGACGACTTTTCGGCGTCACGGCGCAACTGATTGAGGTTGCCCGGATCCAGCTCCTGGGGTGCGGCCTCCTGGGTGACCGACCGCGCCTGCGCCGAGCCCGACGACGTCATGGTGAGCATGGAGACCATCACCATGAGTACGGCGACCAGGCCCGCCGATCGGGGAGATGGCACGTTACGGACCCCTCCGTTTGCGAACTTGTGACCTTAGCCCGGCACGCACGTTACTACAGCTACCTGTGTAGTCGGACCCGAGTCACGAGAGCCGTTATGTACGGATCATGGCATTTATACCTTCTCGCTATCGCACGGTTGGCACAGTTGCCAAAGCCAGTTGCCCCGCCACGCGGCAGAACAGCCCACCTGCCAAACCGCCCCCGGCATCACCAACCCAGCACGACGCACCGCCGAAACCCCCGACGCCGGCCGCACCGAAACCGCAGAAGGCTCCCGCCCCAGTCCACCCCACCCAACAGCCCAGCCCCCTACCATCCGCCCGACCATCCGCCCAACCGGCCGCCCAACCGGCCGCCCGACCATCCACCCAACCGGCGCACGCCCCCCTAACCGTCCATCGCACCCATGCCCGCCCGGCCGCGCCCCTCGCACCCGCTCGCCCGAATGCGCTCCGTGCATACGTCCAGCCCGCCGCGCACCCTCCGCCCGCTCACCCGACTCCCCGGCCCGGCTAGGAGCCGCTGAATCCACAGCTCGCAAACGCACACCCGCCTCCACCGCTCCCCCACACTCCCCCGGACCCGCAGCCTGTGAGGGGGCGCCCGACTCCACCATCCGCCCACACTCCCCCGCACCCGCAGCCCGCGAACGCTCACCCGACTCCACCATCCGCCCACACGCCCCCGCAGCCCGCGAACGCTCACCCGGCTCCACCGCCCGCCTACGCTCCGCCGAACCTGCAGCCTGTGCGGGCTCACCCGACTCCACCTTTCGGTCACGGTCCACTGCAGCTTGCGAGCGTTCCCTCGGCTGCACCGCTCGCCCTCGTCCTGCTTGCGCACGTTCCTCCGGGCGCGGGGCTTGCGTAGGTTCCTCCGGGCGTACACCTTGGGCATGGCCCTTCGGATCCTGGGCTTGCGCATGCTCGCCCGGGTGCGTGGCTGAAGTGTGATCCTCAGGCGACACCGCCTGTCCACCCTCCTCCGGGTGCTTGCGATCTTCCTGCGGCACAATAGGCGCCCGCTCATCCCGCCGCGCCGCGCGCCCATGCTTTCCCGACGGCACCGCCATGGCGCCTTCCACCGGCAGCGCCCGCCATACATGCCGCCCCGGACGATCATTCCTCGCCTGAGGCCATATCTGCACTGCGCCCGGCCCGTGCGCCCGTAACTCGCGACTCAACCAACCATCACGATCAGCCTGCGGATCCGGCTCGGTCGATTCCCCCTGGTCGGCCGTCGACTCCGACCCACCGGCCGTCAGCCGCGAGACGTCCAGCACCTCCTCATCTCCGGAGATCAAAGGAGTCGGAACCATACCCTCGTACCCGTAATCCGCATGCGGCGGAGCCGGTACAGGCGTCACAAAGACGAAGCTAGGTAGCCCTTGCCACCCCGCCACGGCCTTCACCTTCACCACATGTCGCGGCCGACCTCGCACGTGCTCCTCGTAGCCGGTGAGTTCGGCCACAAGGAGTCCTGCCGCGAGGACCGCGGGCGCCAGCATCGCCGCCAGGAGCACACCCGGCCGGACACCCCGGCGCCTCTCAACCCGCATTCGTCGCTCTCCGGTCACGCTGCGTGACAGTAGTCACCCACCGCTACCGAACGTTGCTGGCATGTCAGCCTTTTACCCCAGCTCAGCGTACACATGGGATACGAGTCGCAAAGCCAAGCCACGCCTCTGCACACATGGTGCTCGCCTTTCGGTACGCTTACACCCAGGCCCCGCCTCCGTAGCTCAGGGGATAGAGCACCGCTCTCCTAAAGCGGGTGCCGCAGGTTCGAATCCTGCCGGGGGCACTCTCCAACCAGCCAAAACAGGCATCTACCTGAGGCTTCTCCCTCATAGCTCTGACGATCTCGGGCAGTCATGTGCAGCCGTAGGCAGTTGAATGTCAGCGCTCGCGCAATATGCGCGCAATGATCTTGAAGCCGTTTCGCCAGGTCAGGCCGGAATTCACGGTCGCTCGACACCTCCGGGGGCACTGCCATGCCGCCACGGAGCAGGTCAGGTCTCAAGGAGGAGGTGACGGGGGCCGCGAAGCATGGCATTGCGCCGGTAGGGGGGCGGGTCCTGGACCAGGGTGGCGGTGCCGAGGCGGGGGATCAACGCGTCGAGCGCGGTCTGGGCTTCGATCCGGGCGAGCGGTGCGCCGTAGCAGAGGTGGATGCCGCTACCGAAGCCGAGATGCTGATTGTCCAGGCGGGCGGGATCGAACCGCTCGGGGTCGCGGAAGCGCTTGGGGTCGCGGTTGCCCGAGGCCAGCACGAGTATCAGGGGTGCGCCCTTGGGGATGGCGGTGCCTGCGACGTCGATGTTGGCGAGGGGGGTGCGCTGCCGCATCTGGATCGGTGGCTCGTAGCGCAGCAGTTCCTCCACCATCGTGGGGAGCAGATCGGGTTCACGGCGCAACCGGTCCATCTCATTGGGGTGGCGTAGCAAGGTGAGCACCCCGTTGGAGATCAGGTTCACCGTCGTCTCGTGTCCAGCGACGAGCAGGAGTACGGCAGTCGCCGCCAACTCCTCGCATGTGAGCGCCGAATCCGGGTCGTTGACGAATGCGGACAGCATGTCGTCACCGGGGTGGCCGCGGTACCGCTCGGCGAGGTCCACCAGGTACCGGCCCATCTCCGCCAGGGCCTGGGCGCCGGCTTGCCGGCGCTCGGTGGGATCCTCGCCCGGCTTGATGTCGGCGAAATCGATGATCGTGGCGGACCACTCCCGGAAGACCGGCTCGTCCTCGCGCGGCACACCGAGCAGTCGGCAGATGACGGTGACGGGCAGCGGGTAGGCGAAGTCCTCAACGATGTCGATCCGCGTGCGGCCTTCCAACGCTTCGATCAGTTCCTGCGTGATCTGGGCGATCTGGCCGCGCATCGCGCCCACACGACCTGGGCTGTGCGGGGGGCCGAACGGCCGCATGGCCAGCCTGCGGAGCCTGTGGTGCTCGGGGTCGTCGAGTCGGATGAACGAGATTTGGTCCTCTTCCGGAGCCAGGCCGCGGTACGGGGCGGCCAGGTTGCGGGGGTCGGCGCTGATGCGCGGGTCGTGCAGCAGGGCTGCGATGTCGTGGTACGCACCGACCAGGTAACTCCCGTCCGTCTGCCGCACTACCCTCACTTCGCGCAGTTCCGCGTACAGCGGATAGGGGTCGGGGCGGTTGGCGTAGTCGGTGATCCGCTCCAACAGGGTCTCGACGGCCATACACGGCTCCTCGTGGCAGGAAGGGACAACAAGGGTCAGCCGCCAGGCCGCACCAGAGTCAGCCGACGGTCGGGCAGGTAACCAGTGAGCGCCACGGTCGGACCGTGGCAGAGCCCCCTGGGGTCCGGCACGTTGGAGGGGACCGGGAACTCGGCCACCACCGGGCGACTGTCGGCCGCGCCCGGTCCAGGTGGGAACGGGGCCGCAGTCTCGATCAGGCCCTGGTAGTACTCCAGCCACTTGGCCATGTTGACGGTCACCGCGGCAGTGACGCGGCCCCGGTAGCCGTAGACCGCCACCAGACGGCGTTCACCGAGCGAGCCTTGGGCGATGGCCACCTGGTCGGAGAAGGCAGGGACGCCCACAGACTTGATATTGAGCCCGAACTGGCTCGACCAGAAGACCGGGACCGCGAGGTGCGGGCGCCGCAATGGCCCCATATTCACCATATTGTGGGCCGCTACCTCGGCCTGCGCGACCGCGTTGCCCCAGTGCTCCAGGGCGAGCATCTGGTACTCGAAGAGCGGATGCGGAAAGCGGGCGACATCGCCGGCCACGAAGACGTCGTCGGTGACGATCCCGTAGGCGTTGAAGACGCGGCACCCAGCGTCGCAGGCGACCCCGAGTCGGCCCGCGGCCAGCCCGGAGTCCGCCAGCCACTCGGTGTTGCGGACCGCCCCCATGGCGACCACGCATACGTCCGCATCGATACGGCTGCCGTCGGACAGGTCCGCACCGGTGAACCGGCCGTTCCCCCGCAGCGCGGTGACCGTGACTCCGCAGCGCAGGTCCACGCCGTGAACCCGCTGCAGGCCGGCCGCGAGCTTCGCCAGCGTCCCGCCCAGCGCGCCCACCAGCGGCGCGGGTCCCCGCTCGGCGACCGTGACCTCAATGCCTCGCTCACGGCAGGCCGAGGCGATCTCTGAGCCGGTGAAGCCCGCGCCGATCACCAGCACCCGACGCGGCCCGGCAGCCAGCCGCTCGGCCAGGCGCCCGGCATCGTCGCTGGTACGCAAGGTCAGAACGCCATCCAGGGCCGCCTGCGCCGGGTCGGGCCAGGGCCGCGCCCGCGTACCTGTGGCGATCAGCAGCCTGTCGTAGGGCAGTGACTCGCCGTTGGCCAGCAGCACCTGCTTCCCCACCGGATCAAGCCCCGTCGCGCGCACCCCGAGCCGCCACTCCGCGTCCGGGTCCCGGCGCGTGGGCAGCGTGGTCGCGTCCGACGCCGCCTTCCCGAGCAGCACCTGTTTAGACAGCGGTGGGCGATCGTAGGGCGGATGGGGCTCGTCTCCGACAACGGTGAGTGAGCCGGTGAAGCCCTCCTCGCGCAGCGTCTCGGCGGCCCGCAACCCGGCCAGCGACGCGCCCACGATGACGATACGGCCCTGGTGCAGGTCACCGGACACCGGCCCTCACCTCCTCGCCCACGAGGATGGCCTGGACCGGGCACGCCGCCGCAGCCTGGCGTACGCGGTCAAGCTGGCTATCAGGGACGGCCGGGTCGTAGAGCAACGCTTCCTCTCCGTGCAGCTCGAACACCTCCGGCGCGAGGAACACGCATTGCGCATAGCCCTGGCAGCGGGTGAGGTCCACCACGATCCGCATCCCAAGCCACTCCCCCGTCGCCACAGCTCCCGGTTCTTTCCAGGTTCGGGAAGGATCAGGCGCTCCCCAGCTACTCCCCCTGCCTTCCGGTGCGGCGCAGCGGCCCCGCACATCCCCCATTCGCACGAGTCATCGTCTTCCGTCGGCGTCGCAGTCCTCGTCGCCGAGGAGGTCGTTCACCTCACCCCTCAGTTGGCAGTCTTGCCCATCTCGTCCATGCCTCATCACGCCAGGCCCGGCCGTTGCCACAGCCCAGACGATTCATTGCGCTGAACGAGTGAATATGGCCACGCCCAGGCGACGGGCTGACGAAAGACTGGGCCACCAGGAAAGCGAAAGACCCGGAATAGCCCGAGGCCTTCCAGAGTGGCTCTGGATCACTCGTCCAGAGCACTCATGATCTTTGCGTTGGCTAGCTCCATCTGCCCGTCGATCACCTTCGCGTAAACCCGCTGAAGTACCTCCACGCCGTGCCCCGCGCGCTTGGCAACCTCGGTAGTGGGGACTCCAGAGGCCAGCCACAGGGAGACGGCTGCATGCCGAAGGTCGTACGGCGTCGCCGCCAGCGACGAGGCGACCTGCTCAGGTGTGAATGCCTGCTTGCGTATCGACTTCCAGACGCGGGAGATCGCCGAGTTCGTGTAGAGCCCGCCCTTGCTTGTGGCGAACAGCCTGCCGTCGCCGGCCACGCCGAACTCTTCGATGTGCTCACGCAGGATCTTCACCAGAGCCGGAGGAATCGGCACCAGCCGGGTGTCCTTGTCTGCCCGGTGCTTCAGGCCGCGACTGTCGTGCGCAGCTCCCGAGTCGGTATAGCGCTTGTTGGCGAATGGCCGCGCCGTCTCCAAAGTGAGAAGGCCCCACCCCTCCCGTGGCCACGGCCCCGGCATGTTGACGATTTAAGTTCGTATGGTCCGATAGCTGCCGTTCA
>NZ_JBFBIK010000108.1:0-24475 GCF_040685555.1 Sphaerisporangium sp. NPDC088356 | reverse complement strand
AGACCGTCACCTCGGTCGGTGGGGTGGCCACGAAGGTCGCCACCGCCACGTCGACGACGCCGAGGATAAGGCCGGCGCGTGGCGCACGGTCGACGCCGATGACGAGTTCGAGCTGTATCGGGCGATCGCCGAGCAGGAGAGCCGCGTCACGCTGGCGTCAGTCTTGTGAGCCATCCGTTGAGCTTCATGACACGCTCGGCCTGGTCCAAGGGTCATCCTCCTCCAGGGCCGAGCTGGCGGGCGAAAACGGCCCGTTGCTCGTTGAGGTAGGCAGCATCCGCGAGGTACTGAAGGTGGTGCCCGTCGGCCAGGTGGCCTGCGAAGGCCGCGTTGCCGACGGCGGCTTGGGCGTGCATGAAGTCCACCAAGGCATGCAGGCGGGCGATGATGGTGTCGACCAGGCTGGTGCGGTCGGCGGTGTCGAGTCCGTAGCAATCGCAGAACAGGCGTGCGCGGCGGGCTTGTTCTTCTGCCGTGCCGAAGCCGTCGGCGTTGGCGGGTGCGGTGGTGGGGGCCCAGCGGTAGACGGCGTAGGCGACGTCCCAGAGTCGAGGGCCGGGGTGAGCGGTGTCGAAGTCGATGATCCCGACCACCCTGTCACCGTCGAGGACGCAGTTGTGCGGAGCGTAGTCGCCGTGGCAGATCACCTCGACGGGCACGCGGGCGGGCAGCATCCAGCCGCCGATCACGTCGCGGGCGTACTCCATGGTGGTGTCATGGTAGGAGCGCAGCAGCTCGGCGGCGCTCTCCAGTGCCTCCATGGAGGCGGCCGCAGGGGTGGCCGGGTAGTTACTGACCTCGCCCGGCAGGAAGTCCAGGATCTCGAAGCCGTCGTCGGTCACTCCATGGACCGCAGGCGACGCGGTGAAGCCCCGCGCCCGCAGGTGCCGCAGGAGTCCGTGGACCATGGGTGACCACGGCCCGGTCGGACGTTGCACGGTCGCGCCGATCCTCACCACCTCGTTGACGCCGCCGCCAGCCAGAATCTCCCGATCAGGCATCTGTCGCCTTCCCCGGTGATTTCGCGCTCCTCGCGTGTACGGACGACCTGGCTGCTTGGGCCCCACGGACTCGCCGTGACGCCGGCAACCGGCGGATGCCCGAGGCTGGCGACGACCTGGAGGCGCGCCGCGCCTGACCGGGGCGTTTCGTCGTGCCCGGGCGTTGCCGATGGCCGTGGACGCCCTTGGTGGGCGTCGGCAGATCCAATGGTTAGAGATCCCACACGGTTCGCAGCGCAGTCTTGAGATCTTCCACCTGGTTCTTGTCCAGGGTGCCCATGTAGTTCCCCAGACGGCCTTGATCGATGGTCATGACCTGGAAGGCGAGAATCTGCCCCGCGTGCTGCAACGGTTGGCCTGCAGGAAGCGTAACGACGATCTTCTGAAGGGCGGGTTTGATCTTTGTGGTCATCGACGCGACCACAACCACAGGCATACGTCGGTTGAATGAGTCCTGCGAGATGACGACTCCAGGCCGCATGCCAGCCTGTTCCGATCCTCTGGCAGGGTTGTGGTCAACCCAGTAGATCTCACCCCGCTTCGGGGGGACTGCGGGGTGAGGCACAGTAGCTACTCCTCGCCCCACGTCTCTGCGGTGATCGGCAGCGTGGCCTCCGCCCACGCTAACGTTTCAGCCGCGACAAGATCGAACTCTTCCTCCATCGTCAGCTCTCGCGGGATGACGATCGTGTTGCTGGCAGCTGCAGACCACGGTCCTTCAATCACAACAGCAACATCCGGACGAGTGCGGGTGATCCGAAGTCTCCTGTGGGGGCGTACTCGGACATGCTTAGCCACAGGCATCTGGTAGTTGAAGCCGTCTTGAGTGCTAGGCGAGGAGTAGAGAGACATAGCGAGGGAGATCATGATCAGTCCTCTTCTTCTGATGCGGACTGTGCCTGTGCAGCCTCTTCGATCATGCGGTCGTAGTTTTCCGCAGTCTGCTGGAGTACCTGCATCAGCTCGTCAAGTCTTTCGCGGCTCATCTGGAAGCGACCGTGCACAGCGACCTTGAGACCAGTGGCCTTCAGCAGCTCGAGCGCACGTTTCTGGCCCTCCGCGTCCATCGGGATCATCGGCGGCGGGATGCTTCCCAACATCAGGTAGACCCCATCCGGCCCCGCACCAGCGGTCGGTGGACCTGGCTGCACGACGAACTGGTTGACGTGCGTGATTGGCACGCCGTTCGCTGCGCTCCAATCGACCGTGATGGGGAAGTTCTCCACGATCGGATTCTCCTGCTCTCGCACACCGTCAGTCTGACATTGGCGGTCCTGCAGTGCTATGCCCTGGTCCCCGATGAGGGCCAAAGGTTGGACACGTAAGTGTGTCACAGGGTTCACGCGCGCTTGCGGGTTTCGTTGCGGCGGCCGCTGCAGTCCTCGACTCGACGAAAGCCCGAGCACGGCCGCGCGCGATCGGGCGACTACCGACGATCAAGGACTGATCACCGGCGCGCCTCTCCTGTGCCGCCGCAGCGTCGGCACGCCCCGTACGAGCCGATTCGAGGTCTTGGCGGCGGTACCCGTTCCGGTTGGTTCCGCTGATCTTCATGTCGCCGGGGGCGATGCCGTACGGCCGCAACGTCTCGGCGAACCGGGAGGCGTTCCAGCCGTCGCCGAGCCGCTCGGCCAGCTCGGCGGTGTGCAGCCGGTCGTCGTCGCCGAACGCGGCGAGGACCTTCTCCGCCGGGTCCTGGACGGGGGCGGCCCGGACTCGCGGGGGCAGCGTGCCGGCGGCCTCGCGGAGCGCGTACGCGGCGTCGGCCACGGCCATCAGGTCGGGGCCCTGGTCGTCGAGGAAGTAGGACCGGACCTACTCTTGGCCGCTCTCAACGTCGGCGACCAGGAGCCCGTCGAGCGACGCTCACCGGGGGGTGGCTGGCCGCCCCGGATGAGCGAGCAGGGCATGAGCTCTCCGGGGCCGGCCGATTCTCGGCGTGATACTTCGCGTGATACCGCCGCGCGTGTATCCGGATGAATCCCGATGTACCCGCGTTTGATCGAACTGGCCTAAACGGCAGATCGACACGGTTGCCGATGTCTCCCGATGCGCCCCTATGAGACCGCGTTCCTACGACGTACAGTCACCAGGTGTGACCTCAGTCATCACGCTTCTCACCGACTACGGTTTGGAAGACGGGTTCGTGGCGTCGTGCCACGGGGTGATCATCGGTATCGCCCCGGAGGCACGGATCATCGACGTCTGTCATCTGGTTCCGGCCGGGGACATCCGACGTGGTGCCGCGATCCTCGCCCAGACGCTGACATACCTTCCGGCGGGCGTGCACATCGCCGCCGTCGACCCGGCCGCCGCCAGCGCCCGGCGCTCCGTCGCCGTGGAGGCGGGCGGCCGGGTGTTCATCGGGCCGGACAACGGCCTGCTCTCCTGGGCCTTGCTGGCCTCCGGCGGGGCGCGGGTCGCGTACGAGATAACGAACGAGGAGCTGTTCCTCACTCCGGTGTCGCCGACGTTCCACGGGCGCGACGTCTACGCGCCGGTCGCGGCGCACCTGTGCGCCGGGCGCAAGCCCGCCGACCTCGGCCCGGAGATCCCGCTCGACCGCCTCCTGTCGCTTCCCGCCCCCACCGCGCGGCTGGGCGAAGGCGCGGCCGAGGGCGAGGTGCTGTCGCTCGACCGCTACGGGAACGTGCAACTCTCCGTGACCGCCGACGATCTGGTGACCCTCGGCGTCCGCGCCGGAGACAACCTCGCGGTGTCCATGGGAAGGCGCCAGATCACCGTGCCGTTCCGTGACACCTACGCCGCCGTGGCGCCGGGGAACCTCGTCGCGTTCACCGACTCGGCCGGGCTGGTGGCGCTCGCGGTCAACTCGGGCGACGCCGCGCAGCGTCTCGGCCTGCCCCCGGGCGCACACGTACGGCTCGCACGGGCGGGCGACGGGTGACCTCCCGTGCCGGCGGCTGACGGGTGACCCTTCGTACGGTCGCACGGGCGGGCGACGGGTGAACCCTCGTATTTGAGCAAGCGCTTGTGTCATATTGGGGTACATGGGTGCGCTCGCGATCGACGGCTGGTTCACCGTCGAGGACGGTGTCACACACCTGCTCGGCACCCGCTGCGCGGACTGTGGCACCGTCGCGTTCCCTCCCCGCACCGGGTTCTGCCGCAACCCGCGCTGCGACGGAAGCTCGCCCGCGCGGGTACGGCTGTCGCGAAGGGGCACGGTCTGGTCCTACACCAACGCGTGCTACCCGCCGCCCCCGCCCTACGCGGCGGCCGAGCCGTACACGCCGGTGACGCTCGCGGCGGTGGAGCTCGCGGCCGAGGGCATCGTGGTGCTCGGCCAGGTCACCCCGCACCTGACCGTGGACGATCTGCGCGTCGGGATGGAGCTGGAGCTGACCTGCGGCCCACTCGCCGACGGCCCGCTCGTGTGGATGTGGGGGCTCCCCGCCGAGGCGGTCACACCATGACACTGGTAGCCGGCGCCGGAATGCACCCCTGGGGCAAGTGGGGACGGCCTTTCGTCGAGTACGGCGTCGCCGCCGCCCGCGAGGCGCTGGCGGATGCCGGCCTGCACTGGACCGACGTGCAGTTCCTGGTCGGCGCGGACACCATCAGGAACGGCTACCCCGGCTTCGTCGCCGGATCGGCGTTCGCCCAGGCGCTCGGCTGGACGGGCGCGCGCGTCGCCTCCTGCTACGCCGCCTGCGCCTCGGGCGCCCACGCGCTGGAGATCGCCCGCACGAGGATCCTCGCGGGGCTCTGCGACGTCGCCCTGGTGGTCGGGGCGGACTCGACCCCGAAGGGGTTCTTCACGCCCGTAGGCGGCGACCGCCCCGACGATCCGGACTGGCTGAGATTCCGCCTGCTCGGGGCCACCAATCCCGCCTACTTCGCCATGTACGCGCGCCGCCGCATGGCTCTCTACGGTTCCACGGCGGAGGACTTCGCCGCGGTGAAGGTGAAGAACGCCAGGGCGGGGTCGCTGAACCCCAACGCGCGCTACCGCAAGGCCGTGTCGGCGGAGGAGGTGCTGGCCTCGCCGATGGTCGCCGACCCGCTGCGCCTCATGGACATCTGCGCGACCTCCGACGGCGGCGCCGCCCTGGTGCTCGTCTCGGACTCCTTCGCCCGCCGCCGGGGGCTCTCGGGCGTGCGCGTCGCGGCCGTCTCCACAGTGACCCCCACCTTCCCCAACACCGTGCTGGAGATGCCGGACTTCGCCACGGACTCCTCGGCCGCGGTGGCCCCGCCGGACCGTCCCTTCCGGCCGTCGATCGCGGCGGCGGCCTACGAAGAGGCCGGAGTGGGGCCGGGCGACCTCTCCCTCGCCGAGGTGTACGACCTGTCCACCGCGCTGGAACTCGACTGGTACGAGGACATCGGGCTCTGCGCGCGGGGCGAGGCGTCCGAGCTCGTCCGCTCGGGGGAGACCGCCCTGGGCGGCAAGGTGCCGGTCAACCCCTCAGGCGGCCTGGCGTCGTTCGGCGAGGCGATCCCGGCGCAGGCCATCGCGCAGGTGTGCGAGCTGACCTGGCAGCTGAGGGGCACGGCCGGCGCACGCCAGGTGGAGGGCGCGCGAGTCGGCCTCGCCGTGAACCAAGGACTCTTCGGTCACGGCTCCGCAATCCTCGCCATCAGCTGACCATTCACCACCTTTATCTACGTTCCTACTCTGGGTATCTCATAGCGGTCACAGAGAGTCACCCGGCGCGGAACATATCGATGCTCCAGGATTCTGATCCCAACGGCTTCGCGGCGGGTTTTCTACGGGGGGAACAGCATGATTCGCCGTCTTCTGATCACGTCGGCCTGCGCCGCCATCGCCATCGCGGCTCCGGCCACCGCCGCTTCCGCCGCGGGCTCCGTATTGACCGGTGGCAACTGGGGGGTGGGCGGCGATGCCGGACTGGGTCTCGGCACGGACCTTGGGCTGGGCACCGGCGAGGAGGACGACGACACGGGGACCGGGGACAACCTCGGCACCGATGCGGACGCCGGCGGCGACGTGACCGCCGACACCTCCGGGGATGTCAGCATCGCGAGAGTTTCGGGGAACATCGGCACGGGCCTCACCGCGTAACGCCACCCGGCGGGCCGGATCCTCCACAGGCGCCGACGGCCTGTGGAGGATCCGAACGTCACGCCTCGGTCACCGCGTGGATGACGTCGTGCTCCTCCGCGAAGTGGCAGGCGCTCAGGTGCCCGCCCGCACGGATCTCCAGCGGCGGCTCCTGCTGGGCGCAGATGTCCTGCGCCTTCCAGCACCGCGTACGGAACCGGCAGCCCGACGGCGGGTCGGCCGGGGACGGCGGGTCGCCCTGCAGGATGATCCGCTCGCGCTGCTCGCGGCCCTCGGGGTCCGGTACGGGCACCGCCGACAGCAGCGCCTGGGTGTACGGATGCGCCGGCTGCTCGTAGATCGCGACGTCCTTGCCCAGCTCCACGATCTTGCCCAGGTACATCACCGCGACGCGGTCGGAGATGTGCCGTACGACCGACAGGTCGTGGGCGATGAAGATGTAGGCGAGGTTGAACTCGTTCTGCAGCCGCTCCAGCAGGTTCATCACCTGGGCCTGGATCGACACGTCGAGCGCGGAGACCGGCTCGTCGCAGATGATGACCTCAGGCTGGAGCGCCAGCCCTCGGGCGATGCCGATGCGCTGCCGCTGGCCGCCGGAGAACTGGTGCGGGTAGCGGTTGATGTGCTCGGGGTTGAGGCCGACCACCTCCAGCAGCTCCTGCACCTTCCTGCGCCGGTCGCCCTTGGGCGCCACGTCGGAGTGGATCTCGAACGGCTCGCCGACGATGTCGCCGACCGTCATGCGGGGGTTCAGCGAGGTGTACGGGTCCTGCATGACCATCTGGATGTTGCGGCGCATGCGCTTGAGCTCGCCGCCGTGCGCCTTGGCCATGTCGACGCCGTTGATCTTCACCTCGCCCGAGGTGGGCCGCTCAAGCGCCATCAGCAGCTTGGCCAGTGTGGACTTGCCGCACCCCGACTCGCCCACGACACCGAGCGTCTCACCACGGTGGAGGTCGAAGGAGACCCCGTCCACGGCCTTGATCGCACCGATCTGGCGCTTGAGGATGATGCCCTGGCTCAGCGGGAAGTGCTTGACCAGGTCACGAACCTCGAGGATCCGCTCAGCCGATGGTGCCATCGAGGACCTCCCGGTAGTAGTGGCAGGCGCTCCCGCGCGTCCCGCTGATCTCGTACAGCGGGGGCACGTCGGTCACGCAGTTGGGGCGGCCATACGGGCAGCGGGGGTGGAAGGCACAGCCCGAAGGCATGTCGAGCAGGTTGGGCGGTAGCCCCTTGATGGCGTAGAGCTCCTGGCCCTTCTGGTCGACCCTCGGGATCGAGTCCAGCAGGCCCTTGGAGTAGGGGTGCCCGGGGTTCTTGTACAGGTCGTGGACCGGGGCGTTCTCGACGATGCGCCCGCCGTACATGACCGCGATCTTGTCGGCGACGTCGGCGACCACGCCGAGGTCGTGGGTGATCAGGATCAGCCCCATGTTGCTCTCTCGCTGCAACTCGGCGAGCAGCTCCATGATCTGGGCCTGGACGGTCACGTCGAGCGCGGTGGTCGGCTCGTCCGCGATCAGGACCTCGGGGTCCAGCGCGATCGACATCGCGATCATGATGCGCTGGCGCATGCCGCCGGAGAACTGGTGGGGGTAGTCGTTCACGCGCTGCCTGGCGGCCGGGATGCGCACCCGGTCCATGAGCTCGACGGCCTTCTTCATGCCGTCGCGCTTGGACATGCCGCGGTGGACCCGGAACATCTCGCTGATCTGCCAGCCCACGGTGAACACCGGGTTCAGCGCCGACAGCGCGTCCTGGAAGATCATCGCGATGCGCTGCCCGCGGATCTGGCTGCGCGCCTGGTCCGAGAGCTTGAGCATGTCCGTGCCGCGGAAGCGGATCTCCCCCTTGGGGATCCGGGCGGGCGGCATGTCGAGAATGCCCATGATGGCCTGTGCGGTCACCGACTTGCCCGAACCGGACTCGCCGAGCACCGCGAGCGACTCGCCGGCGTTCACCGTGTAGCTCACGCCGTTCACGGCCTTGACGAGGCCCTGCCGGGTCACGAACTCCACGTGCAGGTTGTCCACCGCGAGTAGGGGTTCTTGTCCCACTTCGTCCGACAGCGGGTGCGTGTCGACTGACGGGTTGTTCACCTTCGGTGCCCTCTCCTACCGCAGCTTCGGGTCGAGCGCGTCACGAACCGCGTCACCCAGCATGACCACGCTGAGGATGACGAGGCTCAGGAACAGCGCGGGGAACAGCAGCGGCAACGGCGCCTCCAGGAAGCGGTTGCGCGCGTCCGCGATCATCAGGCCCCAGGAGATCTGGGGTGACTGGATGCCCACGCCGAGAAAGGACAGGGCCGCCTCCGCGGCGATGAACGCGCCCAGGTTGATCGTGGACACCACGATCACCGGCGCGATCGCGTTGGGCAGGATGTGCCGCATCATGATCCGCCCGGGGCCGGCGCCGAGCGCACGGGCCGCCACGACGTAGTCCTGGTGCTTGGCCGTGATGACCGACGCCCGCATGATGCGCAGGATCATCGGCCAGGCCAGCAGGGCGAGAGCGAGCACGACGCTGCCGATACCCGCGTTGTCGCGTCCGATCACGGCCAGGATCAGCAGGGCGCCGAGGATGGAGGGGATCGCGAAGAAGATCTCGGCGACACGCGAGAGGATCACATCGACCCAGCGCCCGTAGAAGCCCGCGAGCAGGCCGAGCAGGCCGCCGACGATACCGGTCACCGCCGCGCTGACGATGCCGACGATGATCGAGACCCTGGCGCCGTGGATCACGCGGGAGTACACGTCACAGCCGAGGTTGTCCGTGCCGAACCAGTGCTCGCTGTTGATGCCCTTGCGGGCCTGGGCGAGGGAGCAGGTCGACGGGTCCACGCCCACGGTGTCGAACACGCCGGGGAACGCGGAGATGGCCACGAACAGCGCGATCATGGCGGCGCCGATGATGAACACCGGGTTGCGCCGCAGGTCGTACCACGCGTCCGACCACAGGCTGGCGGGCCGCTTGCCCTTCGACGGCTTGACGGGCTGCGCCGGTGCGGTCGCCGGGAGAGTGTCGTTACTCATAGCGGATCCTGGGGTCGAGTACGGCGTACAGCAGGTCGACGACGAGGTTGGCCACGATGTAGATCAGGACCAGGACCGTGACGATGCCCACCACCACGGGGTTCTCCCGCAGGTAGACCGACTGGAAGAGCTGCTGGCCGATGCCGGGCAGGTTGAAGATGGTCTCGGTGATCACCGCACCGCCCATCAGCGTGCCGAGGTCCGCGCCGAGGTAGGTCACCAGGGGGATCAGCGAGTTCCGTAACGCGTGCCGTCCCAGCACCCGTCGCCGCGACATCCCCTTCGCGACGGCCGTACGGATGTAGTCGGCGCGAAGCGTCTCCATGAGGCTCGTGCGCGTGAGCCGGGTGAGGTAGGCGATGGAGACCATCGCGAGGACGAATCCGGGCACCAGGTAGCTGCGCACCCCGTCCTGCACGCCGGCGACGGGGAAGAAGTCGATGCCCATGGACCGCTTCAGCTCCACGCCGAGCACCAGCTGGAGGACGAAGCCGCTCACCAGGGTGGGGATCGACACCATCAGCAGCGTGACGGCGAGGACGGCCTTGTCCTCCCACCTGCCGCGGCGCAGCGCCGCCCACAGGCCGAGGCCGATGCCGATGATCGCCTCGAAGATGAGGGCGGTGATGGACAGTTTGAAGGTGACCTGGAACTTGCCCTCGAAGATGGTGGACACGGGAAGCCCACGGAAGGTGGTCCCGAAGTTGCCGGTCACGATGTCACGGAGGTAGTAGCCGTACCGGACGATGAGCGGTTCGTTGAGGTGGAACTGTTCCCTCATCGCCGCCGCGAAGACCGGGTCGACGCGTTTCTCACCGGCCAGCGCCTGTAGGGGGTCACCCGGCAGCGCGTAGACGATGGCGAAGATGAGGAATGTGGTGCCCAGCAGCACAGGGATCGCCTGGAGCAGGCGCCTGATGACGTAGCGGCCCATTCTGTCTCCCGATCATTACAAAGGGCAGCCCGCCGCAACCAACTGAGCTGCCCTCGTGGGTGGTCTCCCACTCCGGGTGGTTCAGGGTACCGAACCACCCGGAGTGGTTGACGTCAGGCCTTCTCTACGTTGAACAGGTCGATCCGCTCGAACGGGTCAATCTTGACGTTCTTCACGTGCTGCGAGTAAGCGCCGTTCGTCTGGTAGAAGTACACCGGAATGTACGGCAGATCCTTGATGAGAAGGTCGTCGGCCTGCTGGTAGGACTTGACGCCCTCGTCCAGGGTCTTTGCCGCGTCACCCGCGGTCAGCAGGTCGTCGAACTCCTTGCTCTTGTAGCCCGAGTAGTTCGAGCTACCGCCGGATCCGAAGATCGGCCGCAGGTAGTTCTCCGGGGACGGGTAGTCCATGATCCACGCCATCCGGAAGCTGCCCGGCCACTTCTTGGCGCCCAGGTCGTCGAGGATGGTGGCGAACTTCTCCACCGGCTTCGGCGTCACCTCCGCACCGAGGTTGGTGCGCAGGTTGTTGGCGACGGCCTCGATCCACTCCTTGTGGCCGCCGTCACCGTTGTAGCCGATCTCGATGGCGCCCATCTTCGGGCCACCGGCCTGCTCGAACAGCGCCTTGGCCTTGGCGGGGTCGTAGGTGCACGCCTCGCCGCAGGCGCCCTGGCGGTAGCCGGAGACGACCGGGCTGATGAAGTCGTCGGCCGGAACGCGGGTGCCGGAGAAGACGGTCTCGGTGATCGTCTTGCGGTCGATCGCCATGGAGATCGCCTTGCGGACGTCCGCGCTCTTGGCGTAGTCGGCACCGCTCTTGATCGGGAAGCCGATGTAGCCGATGCCGGAGGACGGCTGCTCGATGTAGCGGTCGCCGAACTCCTGCTTGGCGGTGGAGATGGCCTCGGCGGGCAGCTGGTCCATGATGTCCAGGTTGCCGGCGCGCAGGTCGTTGAACGCGGTGTTCAGGTCGGTGTAGATCTTGAAGTCGACCGCGTCGACCTTGGCCTTGCCCTCCTTGAAGTCCTCGTTCCGGACCGTGGAGATGGTCTGGTCCGTGCCGCGCTTCCACGGCTTGGAGATCTTGAAGGGACCGTTGCCGATCGGGTTGCCACCGAAGTCGGCCTTCAGCTTGTCGCCCTCGAAGGCGGCCTTGGGAAGCGGGTAGAACGCCGTGTAGCCCAGCATCGTCGGGAAGCCGGAGAACGGGTTCTTCAGCTCGACGGTGAAGGTCTTGTCGTCGACGACCTTCAGACCACTGAGGGTGGTCGCCGTCGGCGTCTTGCCCTCGCCCGGGTTCAGCTCGTCGTATCCGACGATGCTGCCGAAGAAGTAGTTGCCCTCCTGGGCGTTGGCACCGTTGGCGGTGAAGTTCCAGGAGTCGACGAAGTTCTGGGCGACAACGGGCTCACCGTTGTGCCACTTGTACCCATCCTTGAGCTTGATCGTCCACGTCGTGGAGTCGGGCGACTCAATGGACTCGGCCACGCGGTTGAAGGGTTTCTTGTCCGCGTCGTAGTCAACGAGACCGACGAACAGCGCGTTCAGCACTTCAGCGCCGCTGGTCTCAGTGGTGTTGCCCGGAATCAGGTCGTGCTGGGGTTCAGCGATCTCGACCCGGACCGCCCCGGCGTTTCCGGCGGCGCTGGAGCTGGAGCCGGACGTGTCGCCGCTGCCGCCGCACGCCGCAACCGCCAGCGCAAGCAGCGCGGTCCCGGCGACGATCTGTGCGCCCTTGGTCACACGCATCGTGGATTAATCCTCCCTCTAAGGTGGGCGTTGGCACTGAACCGCTCATGTCGGCTGCGCCTTCCAAGGGATCCGTCCCTGGAATTCGCGGACACGGTCAAATCAGTTGACGCCCTGCCAGTCGACCGTGAGCATCCCTCACTACTTCTCACCAGCGAGTCTCTGGCGCATTGCAGTTCGGTCACACGTGTCCCTCTCGGACGTCACACGCATACCAACTACGCTGTCAATAATGCCTTGATCAGGCACAAAGACGTCACTAAGGTACACATGACCCGGCAGTGGTCGCATCCTGGGACAGGCCCGGCATGCGCATCGAACCCCCGGCCGACCTGCGACGACGCCGTGCGTTAGCCTTGACCGGGCCTTGTGCTCTCATGAACCACGGTGGTCAAGCGGCACCGTAGGCATCTCATTCACCCGCATCCAATAGAGTCCATGCCATGAGTCAGCCGGAATCCGCTGTCGCGGACTCCCGGGCGGGCGACCGGGCGAGCGGCTCCTCCCCCAGCGGGAAGGAATCGCTGTCCGCGCTCGCCGAGCGCCACGGGTTGCGACGCGCCATCGCGCGTCCCAGTCTGCCCGCCTACCTGCGTCAATTGTGGGACAGGCGGCACTTCGTCTTCACGTACGCCACGTCGCGTAACGTCTCGAAGTACTCCGACTCGGCACTCGGCCAGCTGTGGCAGGTGCTGACGCCGCTCCTCAACGCCGGGGTCTACTTCCTCATGTTCGGCGTGATCATGGGGCAGAAGGCGGACATCACCAACTACACCGCGTTCCTGATCACTGGCGTGTTCGTGTACTCCTACACGCAGCGATCGGTCACCGGCGGCGCCAAGTCGATCTCCGGGAACCTCTCGCTGATCCGGGCGCTCCACTTCCCGCGGGCCGCGCTTCCCCTGGCGTACACCATCCAGGAGTTCCAGCAGCTGGCCATCTCGATGGGCGTGCTCGCCGTCATCGTGCTCGTCACGGGCGAGTCGCTGACCTGGCTGTGGCTGCTCGTCCCGTTCGCGCTGCTGCTCCAGACGATCTTCAACGTCGGGGTGAGCCTGCTGCTGGCGCGTGTCGGGGCGTTCGTCCGCGACATGAACCAACTGCTCCCGTTCATCCTGCGCACCTGGCTCTACACCTCGGGCGTCTTCTACAGCATCCCGGCCCGCATGAAGGGCTCCCCCGAGTGGGCACGCTTCCTGCTGGAGTTCAACCCTCCTTCGGTCTTCATCGATCTGATTCGCCACCTGATCCTCAGCACCTATCCCCAGGACCTGGCCAAGCATCATTTCCCCCACAGCAGCCTCCCCCAACTGTGGCTATACGCTGGCTTTTGGGCCGCGGTCGCGTTGATCGGCGGCTTCTGGTACTTCTGGCGGGCCGAGGAGAGGTATGGCCGTGGCTGAGCTGACCAAGGAGCTGTCCCAGATGGCCCACCCGAACGAGGAGGCGGCGTCCCAGCCCGCGGCGGCGCCGGTGGACGCGCCCGAGCCCGGCGCCCCGACGGTCATCGTCGATGGCCTCCACATCGTCTACCGCGTGTACGGCGCGGCCAGCGCCCACGAGAAGGGCAACGCCGCCAACGCCCTCATGCGCATCATCCGGCGCCAGGGGCGGCCGCAGATGAAGGAGGTCCACGCCGTCAAGGGCGTCTCCTTCGTCGCCCGCCACGGCGACGCCATCGGCATCATCGGGCGCAACGGCTCGGGCAAGTCCACGCTGCTGCGGGCCATCGCCGGCCTCCTTCCCCCGCACAAGGGCTCGGTCTACACCGACGGCCAGCCCTCGCTGCTCGGCGTCAACGCCGCGCTGATGAAGGAGCTGACGGGCGAGCGCAACATCGTGCTCGGCTGCTACGCCATGGGCATGACCCCCGCCCAGGTCAAGGAGCGCTACGAGGAGATCGTCGAGTTCTCCGGCATCGGCGAGTTCGTGCAGTTCCCGATGTCGACGTACTCCTCGGGCATGGGCGCGCGGCTCCGCTTCGCCATCGCCTCGGCCAAGGTCCACAACGTGCTGCTCATCGACGAGGCGCTCGCCACCGGCGACCGCGACTTCAAGCGCAAGAGCCAGGAGCGCATCCACCAGATGCGCGAGCAGGCCGGCACGGTGTTCCTGGTCGCCCACAACCTCGACGTCATCGAGGAGACCTGCAACCGGGTCATCTGGCTGCACAAGGGCCAGATCAAGATGGACGGCGACCCGGCGACGGTGCTCGCCGCGTACAACTCCTGATCGTCAGCCCGGGGATCGACGGCGCTCTCCCGGGCCACCGATCGCCTGACCCGCGCGGCACGGGGCAAGATGGGGACGACCGAAACCGTCCTTCCATCGGAGATCCACCGTGGCCAAGCAACCGCCGATTCCCTATGACTTCCTCCCCGAGGTCCCCTCGCTGACCGTCGAGAGCGACGACGTGAGCGACGCACAGCGCATGTCGGACGACCATGTCTTCGACGACTGGGGCATGAACGGGCGCAACGTGTCGCCTCACCTGCGCTGGTCGGGCGCGCCCGAGGGCACCAAGAGCTACGCCGTGACGTGCTTCGACCCCGACGCGCCGACCGGCAGCGGCTTCTGGCACTGGGTCCTGTTCGACATCCCCGCCGACGTGACCGAGCTTCCGGCCGGCGCCGGCTCGGGCGACATGAAGGGGCTGCCCGAGGGAGCCGTCCACGGGCGCACCGACTACGGCACCCGCGCGTACGGCGGCGCCGCGCCGCCTCCGGGCACCCCCCACCGCTACCTGTTCGCCGTGCACGCGCTCGGGGTGGAGAAGCTCGGCGTCGACGGCGACACGCCCTCGGCCGTCGTGGGCTTCAACATCACCGGCAACACGCTCGCCCGCGGGTACATCGCCCCGGTCTACGAGACCTGAGTCCGGTCCTGTGGCCGGGCGTCACTCGACGGGCTAGACCGTACAGAAGTCCGAACACGCGGGGTGAATCTGCTGACACTTCGCACGGCGTTCCACTATGATTCGAACGAAGATTCGATCTGAGGGAAACCGTGATGGAGTGGGGGTGCGGGGTGCGAGAGCTGGCGAACGCGATCGATCACCTGTCCGCCGAGGACCCGTCGGACATTCCACGTGGCCTGCTCGCCGAGCAGCTCATCGAGCTGCACTGGCAGATGGCACGACTGCAGGCCCAGATCGCCCGCCGCACCTACGTGCGCGCCCCGGGCGCCTGACACCGAAGTTCATCGTCCAGCCGATATTCGACCGTTCCTTCGCTCGCCGTTCGAACACCGGGCCGGCCGGCGCTCCCGCCGAGGGGGCGCCGGTCGGCCTTCTCCTGCCACTCAGCGGGCCACGAGGTCGTCCTCGCTCAGCGTGGCGGGGTCGAAGGGGAAGCGGTCGGCGAAGGCGGGCCGCAGGTCGCTGATCCAGACCGCTTTGGGGTCGTAGTGCGCGAAGAACGGCCGCCCGACCAGACCGGGGTCGCGCGCCTGGATCAGGTGGAGCACGAAGACCTTGAGACCCGCCACCTCGGTGACACCGTCGACGCAGACCTTCCCTGGCGTCGACGACATCGAGGGTCCCCGCACCGTGCGGCAGAGCCCCGAGACCCGCGCGTAGGCGTCACGGAAGATCTCGTACGCCCGCGCCAGCGGCACCGCGAAGTAGTCCTGCGGGCCCGTGTCACGCTCGACGAACATGTAGTACGGCACCATGCCCAGCGCGTGCTGGGTACGCCACATCTCCACCCACGTGTCCGCGTCGTCGTTGATCGACCTGATGAGCGGCGCCTGGGTCCTGATCACCGCGCCCGTGTCCCTGATCGCGCTCACGGCGGTCCGCACGAGTTGCGAGTCCATCTCCCGGGGGTGGGAGAAGTGGGCCATGAAGGCGAGGTTCTTGCCCGACTCCGCCACGGCGGAGAACAGGCGCAGCGTCTCCGCCGCGTCCGGGTCGGTCACGAAGCGCCCGGGCCAGTACGCCAGCGACTTGGTGCCGATGCGGATCGACTCCAGCTGCTCCAGCGCGAGCAGCGGCTCGACGTACCGCCGCAGCACCGGGCCGCTCATGATCATCGGGTCGCCGCCCGTGAACAGCACGCTGGTGACCTGGGGATGCTCGCGCAGGTACCGCACCAGGCCGTCGATGTCGTCCGTGGCCATCTTCAGGTCCGGCTCGCCGACGAACTGCGCCCATCGGAAGCAGTACGTGCAGTACGCGTGACAGGTCTGCCCCTGCTTGGGGAAGAACAGGACGGTCTCCGGGTACTTGTGCTGCATGCCCGGCACCGGTTCACTGCCGGCCCTCGGCATGTTGAGCTCCATCTGCCCCGCCGGATGCGGGTTGAGCCTCATCCGCACCGCGTTCGCGGCCGTCTGGATCTCACGGGCCGGCGCCTCGGCACGGAGCAGTCCGGCGATGCGCGACACATCCGCCTCGGGGAGCATGTTCTCCTGTGGGAACACCAGCCGGTATATCGGGTCATCCGGAATGTCGGACCAGTCGATCAGTTCGTCGACGACGTACCCGTTGGTCCGGAAGGGGAGCACGGACGCCACCGCCCGGATGCGCAGTCGTGTCTCGGAGTCGAACCCTGCCCGCTTGAGCAGATCGTCCAGGTGTTTGGCCGTGTAGGCCCGGAATCCTCGTGTACCGGTCTGTGTAAGGGTCACTCGAGATTTTTCCTCTCTTGTGGGCTCTCCGGTAAACCTGATGCGCCTCTCATGCGTCTATCGCTTTCCTTAACGGACGCGCCAGCGAGTCGGCTTGGTTCCGTACGACCGAAAAGCCTTGGTAAAACCTTCCGAATATCGCGACATATCTTGAGTTGGGTTACTCTGGGCTTCGTGAGCTCCCTTACGCCCTTCGAGGCAGGCGACACAGCCGCGCGCGCAGCGGACACCGCACAACGCGCCTCCGACGCCGATCGTGATCGAGTGGCCGCCGTTCTCGCCGAGGCCCTCGCCACCGGCCGCCTCACCAGCGTCGAGCACGCCGACCGGCTGGAGGCGACCTACACCGCGGTCACCATCGGCGACCTGGTCCCGCTGACCCGCGACGTGCCCGACCTCACCAGCGCGCCCGCGTCGGCGTTCAGCGCGGAGCAGCAAGAGGTCGCGGCGGTGTTCAGCAAGGTCATCCGGGGTGGTCGCTGGGTGGCCGGCCGCCACACGGTGCTGCGCTCGACCTTCGGAGCGCTGATCGTCGACCTCTCCGACGCCGTGCTCCCGGGCCGCGAGGTCACCCTGGAGCTCAACTCGTTCTGCGGCAAGCTGATCGTGCGCGTGCCCGGCAACGCCCGCGTGATCGACGAGGGCAGCGCGATCTTCTCCAAGCGCCACGTCTCCGGCGGCGAGCAGGGCGGCGACCCGAACGGCCCTCTCATCCGCGTGACCGGCAAGGCGATGTTCGGCAAGGTCGTGGTCTCACGCGGGGCCGCCGATTGGCACTGGCCCTGGCGCGCGCAGTAGTCCACCCGGCCACCTACGATGCGGGACACAAACTCATTCCGTACGAGGTGACCGCTTGGACGGCATTCCGCCGATAGCCCTTGACGCCATGGGAGGCGACCACGCCCCTGGCGAGATCGTGGCGGGAGCCGTACAGGCCGTGCGGGAGCACGGGGTGCCCATCGTCCTCGTCGGGGCGCCCCCTGCCATCTCCGAGGCGCTCGCCAAGCTGGACGCGGCCGGGGAGATCCCCATCGTGCGCGCGGAGGAGACCCTCACCATGGACGAGGGCGCCCTCGCCAGCCTGCGCCGTCCCCGCTCCAGCATCGCCGTGGCCTGCCATCTCGTACGGCGCGGCGACGCGTCCGCCGTCGTGTCCGCCGGGTCCACGGCCGGGGTGGTGGCGACGGGCAAGCTCCGGCTGCGAGCCCAGCAGGGCGTGCTCCGGCCGGCGATCGCCGTCCCCCTGCCGACCAGGCCCCATCCCACCGTGCTGCTGGACGCCGGCGCCACCGCCGACGTCAAGCCGGAGATCCTGGTGCAGTTCGCCCACCTGGGAGTGGCGTACGCCGAGACGGCCATCGACATCGAACGGCCGCGTGTGGGGCTGCTCACGATCGGCGGGGAGGCCGAGAAGGGCAACAAGCTCGCCAAGCGCGCCCACGAGCTCCTCTCCGCCGCCCCCGGCCTGAACTTCACGGGCAACGTCGAGGGCCACGACCTGCTGAACGGCGTCGTGGACGTCATCGTCACCGACGGCTTCACCGGCAACGTGGCACTCAAGACGATGGAAGGCACCGTCCGCTACGCGTTCACCGAGCTGCGCGAGACGCTCGAAGGCGGCCGCATGGCGCGGTTCGGCGCGTTCTTCCAGCGTGGGCGGCTGCGCGAGCTGCGCAAACGGCTCGATCCTGAGGCCTACGGCGGCGCGGTCCTGCTCGGCCTGAACGGCACCGTGGTCATCGCCCACGGCTCCTCGACGGCCAAGGGCATCGCGGCGGCCTGCGTGCTCGCCTCGACGCTCGCCCGCCAGGGCACCGTCGGCCACGTCGCCGAGCGCATCGCGACGACGCAGAAGTCACATCGCCTCTGGTGACGGCATCCTTCACTCCAGTCCCACTGGCACGGAGGCGGCCGGACAACCACGTTCGGCGCTGATGATCAGCAGATATCCTTGGAGCATGACCGACCCGCAGCTCGTGCTCACCGAGCGGGTCCAGCAAGCGCTGGGCACCGCGTTCGGCCCGGAGTACGCAGGCGCCGACCCGCTGATCCGGCCCTCCCAGTTCGCCGACTACCAGGCGAACGTGGCACTGAGCCTGGCCAAGCGGCTGCGACGAGCGCCACGGGAGGTCGCCCAGGCCATCGCCGACGCGCTCGGCACCGGCGGAGCCGACGACGTCTTCGAGAGCGTCGAGATCAGCGGGCCCGGCTTCCTCAACATCACGCTGAAGGACGGCTGGATCGCCGCGCAGGCCCTGCACACCCTTGAGGACCCGCGCGGCGGGGTCGGGCTGACCACGCCCCCGCAGACCGTCGTCGTCGACTACTCCGCGCCCAACGCCGCCAAGGAGATGCACGTCGGGCACCTCCGCACCACCATCGTCGGTGACTCCCTGGTCCGCATGCTGGAGCACCTCGGCAACCGCGCCATCCGGCAGAACCACGTGGGCGACTGGGGCACCCCGTTCGGCATGCTGATCGAGCACCTCCTCGACATCGGCGAGGCCAACGCCGTCGCCCAGCTGGAGGCCGGCGAGGGCAGTGAGTACTACCAGGAGGCGCGGAGCAAGTTCGACTCCGACGCCGCGTTCAAGGAGCGCTCGCGCCGGCGCGTGGCGACCCTCCAGGCGGAGGAGCCCGAGACCATCCGGCTCTGGCACCTGTTCATGGACGCCACGATCCGCTATTTCAACAAGGTCTACTCCACGCTGGGCGTCACGCTGACCGACGACGACATCGCCGGCGAGAGCATGTACAACTCGATGCTCGCGGAGACCTGCGCCGACCTGGAGGCCTCCGGGGTCGCCGTGATGAGCGAGGGCGCGCTCTGCGTGTTCCCGCCGGGGTTCAAGGGCAGCGACGACAAGCCGCTGCCTCTGATCATCCGTAAGAGCGACGGCGGCTACGGCTACGCCACGACCGACCTCGCCGCCATCCGCTACCGGGTGCGCGACATCAAGGCCGACCGCATCCTGTACGTCGTGGGCGCCGACCAGGCGCTCCATTTCCAGATGGTCTTCGCCGCCGCACGCCAGGCGGGCTGGCTGACCGACGACGTGGACGCCGAGCACATCCAGATCGGCATGATGCTGGGCTCCGACGGCCGCCGGTTCCGCACGCGGGCCGGCCAGTCGGTCAAGCTGACCGACCTACTCGACGAGGCCGTCGACCGCGCCTCGGCCGCCATCGCCGAGCGCGGCTACGACGAGGCGACCCGCTCCGAGATCGCCCGCACGGTCGGCATGGGCGCCGTGAAGTACGCCGACCTGTCGGTCAGCCACGACAGCGAGTACATCTTCGACTACGACCGCATGCTTTCCTTCACCGGCAACACCGGCCCCTACATGCAGTACGCCACGGCCAGGATCCGCTCGATCTTCCGCAAGGGCGGCGTCGACCCGGCCGAGGTGGCCGGGCCGATCACCCTCGGGGAGCCCGCGGAGCGCGCCCTGGCGCTTCAGCTGCTGGGCTTCGGCGCCGTGGTCGAGAACGCCGCGGCGACGGCCGAGCCCCACCGGGTCTGCGCCTACCTCTTCGAGACCGCGAGCGCGTTCACCACGTTCTACGAGAAGTGCCCCGTGCTGAGGGACGACGTCGACCCCGAGACGAGGGCCTCGCGTCTCGCGCTGTGCGCGCTGAGCCTGCGCGTGCTGCAGACCGGTCTGAACCTTCTCGGCGTCCCTGTGCCCGACCGTATGTGATCATCTTGGTCCGGCCGCGTCCGATCGCGGCCGGCCCGACTTCCTCGCTGTTCCTTCGCCCCCGTCGGCGTGCCGCCGTACACCGTCACGTCCAAAGAACTAACCTGGGCGCGGTCATGGGAGTGCCCGCCGAACCCTCGCCTCCGGGGGCCTTCCTCACGCCTTCGGGGAGCTGCCCGCCTTGAGCATGGATCTGACCGCGAACCCCGGCGTCCCCGGGGCCGCGGAGCCGACGAAGCCACAGCCTCACGCCGAAGGGCCTCCAGAGCACCCGGCGGAGCCACCCGGCCACGACGGCGACGTCTCGGAGCTACGGCGGTACGCCGAGGCGCTTTTCACCCATATCGCGGCGGACGGCACAGTGCCGCAGCCGCCTCCGAACACCCTCGACGTGCCGGGATTCTGGCTCGCCCCGGCCACCGAGGCCCTTGTACTGATCCTTTCCGGCGAGGACGCCCTGGAGCCGCTCACCCGCGCGGCCCAGCTCGACGAGGCCGCCACCGCGCTGTTCCTCTGCCTGTCGCTCGCCGTGAGCGGGCACGGCGACCGCGTCCACGCCTCCTGGCTCGGCACCGCGTTCGGCGACCTGTCGACCGAGCGGCCCGTCACGCCCGGTCAGCGCGCCCTGTGGACGGCAGCCGCCCGCGGCGCGTACGGGCCCGCGGGGAAGATCTTCGTACTGCGCAAGCTCGACGCCGCGGCCGTGCCCTCGACCGCGGAGCCCGACCGCTGGCTGCGCGCCCTCGTCCCGGCCGAGACCTCCGTCGCCGTGTCACCGGCTCTGAGCGCCCTGCCGGCCCTCGCCGAGGTGCCGTCGCTGGCCGAGCCCGTCCAGGCGGCGGCCCGGCTCTCCCACCTTCTCGAACGGTGCACCGAGATCACCTCCACCCGCCCGTCGGTGATCCCCCGATCCGAGAGCCTCGGCCCGTGGCCGGACGCCGAGCCGCTGACCGTGCTGCGGTCGCTCGTCGGCTCGGAGGAGCCTGGCCCGATGTGCTCCCTCACCGGGCACCTGCTCGACGACGTCCAGTCGGGTTCCGACCCGCACCTGGCGGCGATCGCCTTCCACGTGGCCGCGCCCGTCGTACGCTCGGCCGCCGGCGAGCTCGCACAGGCGAGCAAGGCGGCGCCCCCCAGCGAGATCACCGTGCCGATCCTCGGGCACGACGTCACCCTCCGGCCCGAGGGGCCGGACACCGCCTCGCTCGCGGCGGCGGAGGAGCGGGTCAGAGCCGAAGCGGCGCCGCGCGGATCCGGGCGCTGGCTGGTGTACGGGCCGGCGCTGCTGCCGATCGCGGCATTGGTGCTGGCGTTCACGGTGTCCGAGCTGTTCGCCATCGCCGCGCTGGTCCTCGGGGGGATCGTCGGCTACCTGCTGTGGCGCCTCAACAGCCGCGAGCAGGCGGAGGCGCGGCGCGTCGAGGCCGAGGTGGCGCGGCTGCGCGAGGAGGCCGACCAGGCGGTCTGGGCATTACACGACTACGCCCGCGAGGCCGCCCAGCGGTCGGAGACCGCGGCCGCGAACCTCACGGCACTCACCCGCCTGCTGCGCCGAGGTCCGGCGGTCGCCGACCAGCGGTGACCACCACCCGTTCGATCGGTTCCTCCGGCCATTCGCCGAGATCATGCGGGTCGCCGGAGCCGCTCGGCTCCCCGGACGTACGGGCGGTTCGGAACGCGAGCAGCAGGGCCAGCACGCCGTGCATGAAGAAGACCGTGAACGCGCGCGTCTGCGGCGTCGTGAGGCCAGGTATCTCCACACCAGGGAACTGCGGCGCCAGGGCCACCCAGAACCACGGAGAACGGGCCACCGAGCGGCGGTCGATCGCGGTGGCGGCGAGCGGCAGCAAAATCACCAGCGAGTAGTGCCCGAACCCCGGGGTGAAGACCAGGAAGACCGTGACCATGATCATGCTGGCGGTCTCGACCAGCCTGAGCTCCAAGGACCGAAGGACGTACCCGCCTGCCCGGTTCCGGACGCCCACCGGCTCGCCCAGCAGAACGGAACGGTCCAACACGGCGGTGTCGTCGGGCAGGCGCCAGCGCGTCCAGGCGAGCAGCAGTCCGGCCACCGCCACCACGGCCCTGATCGCCAGGGTGAGGTCACTTCCCGCACCCAGCCGGGGCAGGATCGAGGCCAGCGAGGCGTCGTACGGCTTCGCGTACTCGTCCTGCCCGTGGAGCAGGAACGGCAGCGTGTCGGACACGAACCTCCCCGGCTCGGGGGTGAGCGGCAGGGAGAGCAGCACGAGAAGCAGGGGCACGGCGACCAGGATGACGAGCGCCCGGCGCCGCCTGGCGAACAGGAAGAGCAGCGCGAGCGGCACGAGCATGGGTTTCAACGCGATGGACACTCCCGCGACCACCGCGGCGGCGCTCCAGCGGTTCCGCGCGCACAGCAGCAGCGCCGCGGGGAACGCGACGACGGCGACCACGCTCCAGTTCCCCACGGCGAGCAGGCTGCGATAGCCGAAGAGCAAGGCGATCGCGGCCATCCCGAGGAGCCCCAGCCGGCTGCCCACCCGCACCCCGCAGAGCCCCAGGGCCAGCGACCAGCCCGACAGCGTGAGCACCGCCAGGACGAAGGGGAACACCAGCTGGATCGTGCGATCATCCAGCCAGGCCTCGGCCAGCGCCGCGACCGCGCTGCTCGGCAGATAGAGGAAGCGCTCGTCGGCGTACGGGGAGTGGCCGCTCAGGAGAGCCCTGGCGGCCTTCACGACGTACCCGTTGTCCTGCATCGCGCTGCCCCTGCGGATGACCCCGGCAGCGGGAAGCATGAGCACCACGGCCGCGGCGATCCGCGCGGGCAGGGACGCCTGGGTCATCAACCACGAAGCGAGTCCGTGGTCCGGGCTCTGACCCTGGCCGTCGCCTGAACCGCCGGCGGAGCCGGGGCCGCGGTGGCTAGGTGGTCGAGATCTCGACGTCGGCAGGGGCCAGCAGGAAGACCTTGTCGGCGATCCGCTCAATGCGTCCCTCGCAGCCATACGTCAGGCCGGCGGCGAAATCGACCATCCGCGTCGCCTCGGCCATGGACATCCCCGCGACGTCCATGATGACCGCCTGGCCCTCCCTGAAGTGCTGTCCCACGGTAAGCGCGTCGGAATACTTCCGCGGGCGGATCATGATGATCCGTGCGGGATCCCCACCCGACCCCCAGCGCCTGGCGGCCCGTTCCGACGCGGGCATGGACTCATCCTCGTACTCGTCGTAGTCGTAGGGCTCGTCGTACTGATCCCCATCGCCCAGGCCAAGGTAGCTCACCACCCTGCGCACTGCCCCCATCGGCTGTCCTTTCCGCGAGAACCGGCCAGTTTCACCGTGCCCCGACACAAATGACCGTAACTCACGTATCGGCTGGGGCCGCGCGACACGCCCACGTAGTTTTGATTTTGCACGGTTTTCGCTGCTGTTTCGACCGGTTATCTGGGGGTGGATAGGATCGTCGGCATGCGTATCTTCACCGTCGATTCGTTCACCGATCAGGCCTTCAAGGGTAACCCGGCGGCCGTCTGCCTGCTGGACTCTCCGAGATCCGACGAGTGGATGCAGGCGCTGGCCAGCGAGATGCGACACTCCGAGACGGCCTACGTCGCGGACCAGGGCGAGGGCCGGCCGCGCTCCCTGCGGTGGTTCACCCCGGCCGTCGAGGTGGCGCTGTGCGGGCACGCGACGCTCGCCGCCGCGCACGTCCTATATACGTCCGGGGCGGCCTCCGGCTCGATCGAGTTTTCTACAAAGAGTGGAATTCTCACCACCAATCAGCTTGATCACGGCCGTATTTCGATGGATTTTCCGTCATATCTTCCGGAGGAGATTTCCGCTCCGGCGACGCTGGTCAAGGCGCTCGGGGTGTCCCCGGCATGGGTCGGCATGGGTCGCATGGACCTCCTGGTCGAAGTGGAGTCCGAGGAGGTCGTGCGCGACCTGGCCCCCGACATCGACGCCCTGACCACGCTCGAAGCGCGGGCCGTGTGCGTCACCGCCCGCGCCGCCGACACCTCGGGTGACGTCGACTACGTCTCTCGGTTCTTCGCGCCCAGCGCCGGCGTCGCCGAGGACCCGGTGACGGGCTCCGCCCACTGCATGCTCGGGCCCTACTGGTCGGCCAAGCTCGGCCGGGAGGCTCTCGTGGGAGCGCAGCTGTCCCAGCGAGGCGGCATCGTCCACACCACGCTGCGGGGCGAGCGCACCGAGATCAGCGGGAACGCCGTCACCGTCTGGTCCGGGGTACTCCACGTCTGAGCCTGGTACAAAATGCCCCTATAACGCAGGAAAGCCACCCACAAAGTGGATGGCTTCCCTGCTCATAACAAATATTTGTCCGGCGGTGTCCTACTCTCCCACACCGTCCCCGGTGCAGTACCA
>NZ_JBFBIK010000107.1:0-24567 GCF_040685555.1 Sphaerisporangium sp. NPDC088356 | reverse complement strand
GCTCGCTGGGGAGATCGCCCCAGGACGGGCGGGCCGCTGTGAAGCCGAGCGGCGGATGGTCGAACAGATCGGATGGCACGGTGGAAGGCCCCTCAAGATGTTGGGATGGCTGCGGCAACCACGCCGAGCAGGGGCCGAGAGTGTCTCGTCTACTCCTGCTCGGCGCTGATAGCTCGCCGTTCGACGTGAAGGGGCACCTGACAACCGTATCGCTCGGGCCGACTCAGTCGAGTTCGAGGTGGTAGCGGTAGGCGTCGATGGCCGGGCCCAGCGCCGCCATCGTCTCCGGTACGGCCCGGTGTGCCAAGGCCAGGATGCGTTCCAGGGATTCGGCCAGGGAACGCATGGTCGGCACGGGCGGGCTGGTGATGAGCGCGTCCAACTGTGCCAGGCACCAGCGGCCGATCGGGGTGCGGCCGATCTCGGTGTCGAGGTGGTACCAGCCGTACTGGGCCCGCTCGGGGGTGAGCGCGGTGCGGATCAGGCTGCGGACAGCGGTGTGGAGCATATGGGTCTCGGCGTAGGCCATCAACTGCTGGCCTCGCAAGATGCGCTTGTGGATCATCCAGGTGAGTACGAGCGTCTCCACGAAGAGCTGCTCACAGGTGGGCGCTGCGGCAAGACGGTCGGCGACGAACGCTGCGGCGGCGCGGTCATGTAGTCGGTCACCGCCGTACGGCGCGGTGTAGATGGCGCGGCCCCGAGTGACCGCGGCGATGTGGTCGATGCGGTCGGCCGGGGCGAGGTACAGGTCCAGCTGGCAGAGCTTGCCGTCGTGCTCGATCAGGTGGACATAGCCGAGCCCGCCCATGCTGGGCACGATGGTGTCGCTCCAGCCGGGCAGGATCGCGCCCAGCTGGGTGGCGGCCAGAGCATGATGGGCGCCCACGAACTCGGAGAAGGTCGGCGCGTGGACGCCGATGACGAGGTCCACGTCCGACAAGCGGTCGGAGTCACCGCGAGCGAAGGACCCGCGGACGAGCAGGTTCGTGACAGCGGGGCTGCTGGCCAGCAGGCCGGAGACGCGCTCAAGGATCGCGATCTGGGCGGGCCGGTTGACCACCACGAGATCATCAATGGCGGCGTCGAGAATCGCGGACATGGGACAGTCCTCCCTATGAGGCGGTGCCGAGCAAGATGGATTTCCGGTGACGCCAGTTTTGGGCGGTGCCGGTGTCGCCGAGTGTGTCGTGCAGGTCGTGGAGCAGGTCGTAGACCTGTCCCTCGCGCAGCTCGTGGGTGAAGTAGAGCTGCAACAGGTGCCGCTCCGCGGCGTCGTGGTAGCCGAGCCACGACAGCGTCAGTGCCTGCTCGACCTGCTGGTGGGCCAGCGCGTCGGTCAGTGGCAGCAGCGGCCGTACTGCGTCGTCGGGAAGGTGCTGGCCGTTGGCCAGCTCGGCCAGTTCTGGGCTCGAGTAGCAGTCCAGGATCAGGTGCAGCCGGGGTGGGCCGTACCGGTTGCACGCGCCGTGCGCGTGAGTTGGGGTGAGCCGCCACAGTCGACCCGCGGACAGGTGTACGGCCGAACCGCCCAAGACCATGTAGGCCGCGCTACTGGTGACCAGGGGGATGTGAAGCCGGTGTCGCTCGACGGACTTCAGCTCGCCGTAGTCGCGGTGCTCCCACAGGAACGACCCGGGCTCCAAACGGGCGATGCGGGCCCACATGTAGCGGAGGCCGAGGTCGGACAGGAGCTGACGGGTGGCCGGCATGGCGGCCAGCAGGTCGGTTGCGACCGGCTCGCAGTCGGTGATGGTCACGTCCGTGGCGGTACCGGTCTGGTTCAGAAGCGACAGCGTGCCCCAGCCGCCGGACTGATATTCGCCGTACTCGGTGACCCAGCCGTCGGGGATGGTCAACGTCTCGTGGCGGACGCGATCCAGCAGGTCGAGGTCGATGGTGTCAACGCAGGCGACTTGCTGAATCAGCGGGGTCGTCATAAAGGGTTCTCCGTTCTTCTCGGGGTGAAAGGGGGTCAAGGGCGACGCCGGTGCTCCTGCCAAGCCAGCACCAGGCACGCGACCACAAAGGCACCGACCAGGACCAGCGCGGCGATGTCGCCCGTGGACATGAGCGCTCCTTCCCTTCTGGTGGATGACGCCCGGCTCGTCCGGCTCGGGCCCGCCGTGCGTCTATCGGGTACGGCCGAGCAGAAGGCGCTCCCGCAGCCCCTCGGCATCGGCGGACCAGGAATGCTGTCGGTAGGTGATCCAGCCGCCGTGGAAGTCGGAGGATCTGCCAGGTGCGGCGATGGCGCCGCTGGAGTTGCCCGAGCGTAGGAGCGCTCACAGTGCCGTCTGCCAATCCCGAGCACGGCCTACCAAGAAGGCCAGCGCTTCGGCTCCCTCATCGACCGGGAACAGGAAACGGAGGTCATCGCCCATCGGACGAATGCAGTAGGCCAGCTCACTCTGCCCCCGAATGATCGTGACCGTCGCCCGCAGCCGGCAGTCCGCTCCGCGGACCTCCAGTTCGGGAGGCATGTAGCTGGGCGCCTCGTACTCATTGAACCGCAGGCGGAGCCGTATCACCCTGACCTCACGGCCGTAGACGCCATGCATCTTGAGGCCGTCACTGAGCCCACCGAGCAGAGCACCGTAATGTGCTGCTGTGGACTGAGACACGGGGTCAGATGTGATCGACACGAGGTCAGCTCCTCTTCGCAAAGTGAACCGTTCGCTCCCGCGAGTGACCATCGACGGCCGGCCAGGCGCAATTCGGCATTCACACGATTGACCAGGATGAACAGCGATCCCGCATCCCGGCCAGGGCGGGTACTTTCTTGAATTCGCTCCGAGACAACAGGCATGGCGTCAAGGATGGTTAAGCGAACAAGCACAACCCATCCCGCGGCAGTATCCATAGACGGCATCCCGGTATCCCGTGACGGGATAGAGCGCCAGCACATATCGTCGGATATGTCCTTGCGGGTACCGATTCGGCCTGAGAGGAAATCACCGCATGCCCGTAGGCTCGGCAGGCCCCGTCAAGGTCCCCGCCTCCGTCTGGCAGCTACCTGCGATGCTCGCGGCCCTGCGTATCCGTGACGTGGGGCATGTCCTCCGGCTCGTACGCCAGTACGCCGGGATGAGTCAGACAGCTATCGGAAACGCGACAGGTCTCAGCCAGGGCAAAGTCAGCGAAATCATGAAAGGGGCGGTCCACGTCACCAGGCTGGACGTCTTCGAGCGGATCGCAGGCGGCCTGGACATGCCGGACGCCGCACGTCTCGCGCTGGGACTTGCACCCGACTACTCCGATGCGCCCCGTTCCAGCGACACTGCCAGCGCTTGCCCAGAAGATCCTTTCCCTCAGGGACCGGCCACCAGCACCGGCACGTCGGCGCAGCAACTCAGCTTGAGCGGGCTCACCAGCGCTGCGACTCCACCGATTGTGGCCGGTCTCCGCCGTATCCTGACCGCGCAGATCGAAGCTGAGGCGATGATGGGGCCGCAATTGCTCATCAGAGGCGTCCATGGGCAAGTACCCATCATCGAACGCGTATGCCAAGTAGCCAAGGGAACCGATCGCGTCGAGGCACTCGATATCGGCAGCGAGTTCCTCGAATTCTTCGGTTGGCTACACCAGGACTCCGGCAACTTCGTAGAAGCCATGACATGGACCAACAAGGCCCTGGACTATGCGATGGAGGCAGGGGATCAACATGTCATCTCATATATCCTCATGCGGAAGAGCAACATTGCCGCAGAGGCGGGCGACTATGCCCACGGACTTGGTTTGGCGAATGCAGCTTTGTCCAAGCCCAGCACTCTGACTCCACGACTGAGGGCTGTCGTTCTACGGGCTCGTGCGAACGCATACGCCCATCTCGGCGAGCTAGGTGGTTTCACCGAGGATTCCGAGGCTGCACTCGCCGAGGCTTCCGCAGCCATCAGCCAGGTGGAGAATGACCGTGCACGGTACTGCACGCCCTCATATATCGAAATGGAAGCGGGCGCATCCTGGGTGCTACTCGGACGCGCCTCCCAAGCCCTGCCGATGTTCGAGGAGAGCCGGTCCCAATGGACGGACTCAGGACAGGTCCGTGACCGGGCTCTGTGCCTGGCGCGTCTGGCGACCGCCTATGCCGTGGCCGACCAACCTGAGCAGGCTTGCCTGGTCACCGATGACGCCATCGCGCTGACCCATGTACTTGGTTCGGGCAGGGTACTCGCGCAGCTCAAGGCCCTTCGCCGCTCTTTGGCCAGATGGTCTAAACAGCACGATGTAGAGGACTTGCTCGCAAGGCTGGACATCGTCACCACTGCGTCTCAATCTTCACCGTCCAAGCCGGAAGGAACCTGGTGAACCACCTGCTGACCACAGCGACCACGACGGACGAACAAGACCGCAGCGCGTCACTGGCAATCCTCCCGATAGGCAGCTTCGAACAACACGGCAGCTATCTTCCTCTCATCACGGACACGGTTGTCGCGTCCGTGATCGCACGAGAGCTGGCCAGCGCCTATCGCGTCCTTCTTCTTCCTCCCGTGACCATTTCATGTTCGCACGAGCATAGTAATTGGCCCGGCACTGTCAGCATCTCGGCACAGACGCTCTACTCGATTGTCAGCGATGTCTATGACTCAGTGACCCGTAGTGGAATCGCGACTCTCGTAATCGTGAACGGGCATGGCGGTAATTACGTCCTCAGCAATGTCGTGCAGGAAGCTAACGCCAAAGGTCAAAGCATGGCGTTGTTCCCAACCAAGGAAGACTGGAACGAGGCCAGAGCCGCCGCCCAGCTCTCCTCATCTATGCACGAGGATATGCATGCGGGAGAGCTTGAGACCTCCATTCTGCTGTATACCTGTCCAGACCTGGTACGCGATGGATACGAGTCAGCTGACTGGACGGCAGGCGACAGGCGCCATTTACTGACGTCCGGAATGCAGGCATACACCACAAGCGGAGTCGTCGGGCTCCCGTCTCTGGGCACGGCGGACAAGGGCAAGGCCGTAGTCGAGTCGCTGACCCGTAGCTTTTCCGAGGTCGTGCGCCTTTTCGAATAATGCTGGACATCGCGCCACTCATGTGTGCGCTACAGGCCGCTTTGCGTAGGTAACGGCCCGGGTGGGCGTCAAGCGGCTCACCCGTCATCTGGGTCAGGGGTGGGGCTAAAAGGTATCCCCACAGGCTCTAACTCATGGTGCGGGTCTTCGTGACCCGCTGTCTGCCGAATGTTGAGCCTCGGCCCCGCCTCACCTTGATCCCATGGCGGATGACAAGGATTGCGCCGAGACGATCGAGCAAGGACAATATGCGGGGTTGCGTACGCGAGGCTTATACCGGACTATAAGGTGGCCATCATGGGTGACAGGTACGAGAGTAAAGCCGCGCCCAGTATGTTGCCCAGCGCGCCGATGCCGATTGTTCTCAGTTGGCTGGTAATCGTCGTCGCGCTATTGATCATTCCCGACCATATCAGTGACATAGCGACAGGCAGTCCCGGATACCTGACCAGTTGGCTCGACGCGGGGTCGGCCTGGCAGCGCACGGAACACGTGGTTTCGCTCATCGTCTGGACTCTCATGACCCTGGGCGCGGTCAAGAGCCTGCTTCGTCATCGGCGCGGCCGCTCAACGCTCCCCGCGGCTATGGAGCATTCCGATACCCACGAGTAGACGTCGACCCGCTTCAACGCGGTCGCATGGGCTGGGGAACAGACATCGCCCGCACAGGGCGAGCGCCTGCTGTCCTTCGGTATCGACGGGATGCGCCCCTCAGCCGACTCTTGATGACGGCACCTGAGGAGGATCCGGACGGCTACTTCGCGCCGTCCCTGGCCGCGCTGTGCGAGCGGTTCTCCGGGTCCGTCCTCGGCGTGGTGGAGGACACCGAGAACGGGCATCGCCGCTACGCCGGGCTCGCCGATCTGGCCTGTCCGGTCGTCTCCGTCGCCCGATCCCCGCTCAAGGATCCCGAAGACTTCCTTGTCGGGCAGTCCGTCGTGTTCTCCACCGAGGCACTCCTGCGCGGCCGGGGGGACATCCCGTCCGGCCGACCGGCCCTGGTCGTCGGCTTCGGCAAGCTGGGCAGCTCCATAGCCCGGCTCCTGCATGCGAAGGGTGTGCACGTCACGGTGTTCGACATCGACCCCGTGCGGCGCGCCCAGGCGCTCAGTCAGGGATTCACCGTGGCCCGCGACCGCGAGACGGCGCTGGCGGGAGCCGGGCTCGTGCTGTGCGCCACGGGTGCGCTGTCACTGCGGGGCGAGGACTTCCCCCACCTGCGCAACGGCGCCTACGTCGCCACCGTCACCAGCAGCGAGGACGAGCTCGACCTCGATGGTCTCCCCAACGTGTACAGCCGGGCCGACGCCGGCGAGCACATCACCCGCTACCAGACAACCGGGCACTACTTCTACCTGCTCAACGAGGGCAACGCCGTCAACTTCCTGCACGGCGCCAGCGTGGGACCGTTCATCTATCTCGTACAGGCTGAGATAGTCGCCGGGATGCACATGCTCAGCCGGGGCGACCTCGCCCCCGGGATGCACGAAGTCAGCGCCACCGACAGAGCCGCGATCGCGGCGACCTGGCTCAACTATTTCGACAGGTGATCCATGACCATCACGGCGCGGCACATCCGCGAGACCCTGACCGGCTACCTCGCCGCTCACCCGGACGAGACCGCGGCGCTCACGCCCGTACTCGACCTTCTGGACACCGGGGACGACATCGCCACCCGCAAGGAGTTCCGAGGGCACGTCACCGCCGGAGCCGTTCTCGTCAACGACCTGGGGCTCGTCCTCCACGTCCACCACCGGGCCCTCGGCGCCTGGCTGCTCCCCGGCGGCCACCTCGAAGACACCGATGAGACCCTGCTCGGCGCAGCCCTGCGGGAACTCTCCGAAGAGACCGGCATCCCGGCCGGAGCCGTGACCCCGATGGGAGACAGGCCGCTGCACATCGACGTCCACCCCATCCCCGCCAACGACGCCAAGGGCGAACCGGAACATCAGCACTTCGACTTCCGTTTCCTCTTCCACACGACGGCCGACATCGCCGAACTGCAAACCGAAGAAGTCATCGCCGCCACCTGGCGCCCCGCCGAAAGCCTTCACGACCAGTACCTACGCCAGCGCCTGCCGATCGGCAAGACGAGAACCCGGTGATGGCGGGCCAGACAAGCCTCCCTTGATCGCTCCGGAGTCGCGATCGCCGGCTTCTCCGCCGGCGACGATGAGGCGTCCGCGTACGGCGACCCGGGCTGGCGCGCGGGCAGGGGCGGCAGGCTGGTTCGATCATCGGCACGCCGGCACGCCAGCAGTGTGCGGAGGCGGTCGTTCTTCTGGCGGAGCTCGGCGATCTCGGCCAGAGCCATGTCCAGGCGGATTCGAAGTTCGACCCGGTCGTTCCATTCGGCCCATCTGTCCACAGCCACTATCCTGCGGGATTCGCCCCACGCAACCAAGTGACCACCAGACGTGTCCGCGAAAGTGATTTCGGCACGCCCCATCTTGGTTACGCTTGCTCGCCATGGCTGGACTGAGCAAGGCGGAACTGGAGGCGCTGGTCGAGCAGGCCACCGTCGACGCCTATGACGAGGACGAGCAGGTATCCGGCTTTCACATCATGCTGGAGGAGCACTTGGCCGTACCGTTCGAGACGACGGTCCTCGACGTCGAGGTGACGGTCAAGAAGATCGACTTGCTCTCGGGAAGCGGGATCGTCGCGATCTGCGCCCGCGGGCCGCACCGGCAGGCGATCGGCATCCTCGACCTTCCGCTGCCCACGCCACCACCCGAAGGTTCTGAATGGATTGACGCCTACCGGCACTGGGGGCCGTGACCGATGAGTGAGTACCAGTACTACGAGTTCCTCGCGGTCGACCGTCCGCTGGACGCCCGTCAGCAGGCGGAGGTCCGGGCGCTGTCCACCCGTGCCCGGATCACCGCCACCAGCTTCACCAACGAGTACCACTGGGGCGATTTTCGCGGCGACCCGAACCAGATGATGGAGCGGTACTACGACGCCCACCTGTACCTGGCCAACTGGGGCACCCATCGGGTGATGCTCCGCCTGCCCCGGACGCTCCTCGACCTGGACATCGCCGAGCGGTACTGCGTAGGAGACCAGGTGACGGCCTGGACCTCCGGCGAGCACCTCATCCTCGACCTGACCAGCGAGGACGAGGAGGACGAGGAGGGCGAGTGGGTAGAGGACGAGGAGGACGCACTGTCGGCCATCGTCGGCGTACGCGCCGAACTCGCCGCTGGGGACCTGCGGCCGCTCTACCTGGCCTGGCTGTCGGCCTACGGCGTGTGGGAACGCGACGAGGACGCCTTCGACGACGAGGAAGAGGACGCGCTCGAACCGACGGTGCCGCCGGGGCTCGGCACGCTGAGCGCGCCGCAGCGGGCTCTGGCCGACTTCCTGCGTCTCGACCCCGAGCTGCTCGCGGTGGCGGCCGAGGGCAGTCCGCTCCAGGCCATCGTCAAGGAAGATCCGCGTGAACTGGCCGTATGGCTCACGAAGCTTCCCCAGGACGAGAAGGACGAGTTGCTGATGCGGGTCGTCGTCCAGGACCAGGCGGCCCAGGTACGGATGGAACTGATGCGCCGGTTCCGCGGTGAACCCAAGATCGACGCTGGTGAAGTTCCCAGGCGTACCGTGGCCGAGCTGCTGGACGCCGCGGCGGAACACCGTCAAGAAGGCGAACGCCGCACGGCGGCCAAGCGTGCCCAGGAAGAGGCTCGCCGCGAGCGGGAGCGGGCCCTGGCCCGTGAGAAAAGGCTGGACGCGCTCGCCCGCGACGAAGACGCGGCCTGGTCGAGGGTGGGCGCGATGATCGCCACCAAGAGGCCAGACGAGTACGACGCGGCCGTCGAACTGCTCACGGATCTGCGGGCGGTGGCTCAGCGCGCCGACCGTCTCGACGGGTTCGCACGGAGCCTCGCATCCCTACGCCAGGAGCACCTGCGCAAGCCCTCCCTCATCGATCGTTTCAACCGCGCCGGACTCGACGATCCATCTACCGGTTGATGTTCCGCCCGCGAAGCGGCGAGCGGCCGTTCCGGCCAAGGGGCCGACGTCCAAAGAGATCGTTGACCGGATGTGTCGGGAAATTTATCGTCGGTTGTGCGACGCCCTGTCGCGTCCGCCCTGCCGTCTCTCGACACGGAGGCATTGATGTCCCGGAAGCTCTTCGCCAGGCTCGTCCCCTTGGCAGCCGCCATCGTGCTGACCGCCGCGTCGGCGCCTGCCCTCGCCGACGTGGTCGACCCCGCACCGATCGGCCCCGGCCAGTACTTCTCCGGCCTGGTGAACGGGCAGACGGTCAGATCGACCATCAAGATGGCCTGCTTCGGTCCGGTCGTCCCCGGCCAGACCGGACATCCCATGGCCGGACAGACGGTCGGAGTCCGGCCCGCCCCCTCAGGCTCGACCAGCGGCGTCGGATACACCGGCAGCGCGGCCAACGCGATCGGCGTCGCCTTCAGGAACGCCTCCACCGCCACGCCGCCCATCGTCCTGCGCTACTACGGAACGGCCACCGAGATCCCCACCTCGCTGAACCTGCCCTGTTACGGCAGCGGCGTCCTGGAATTCCTGCCCACGCCCACAAGCCCCACCGCCCGCCCGGCGACGGTCAGCGTCAACTTCGTCGGCCAGCCCTGACCCATCGCCGCCGTGCCGGCCCATACGCTTCGTCCACCTCGTCGACGGTGATGGCGCGGCACCCCCACCCGGGCTTCGCTGTCAGGCGTCAGCCGAGAGGTCGGTGCGGAGTAGTGGGATGAGGCGTTCTTCCATGACGGCCCGGCCCTCGGCGGCCATCGCCTCGGCGAGGGCTGTATCCCAGGGGCTGCCGGACCGGCTGCCGGTCAGCGGAGTGGACTCGCCCTCCGCCAGACCGGCCGCGTAGTCAGTCGCCCCCATCCGCCAGGGCGACGCGCCATGCCGTGCGGCTGCCGCCTCTACGATGCGCAGCCCCGTCCAGTCGAAGTCGGCTCGCCAGCGCAGTCGTGACCCGGCTGCCGTTGCCGCGGCGAGCAGTTTGTGGCAGGCGGCCGACGGGATCCCCTCGGTGCAGACCAGGGCGGCTGACCGGGCTCCGAGTTCCGCCGCCGCCGCGCGGAGCACCGCCGGGTTCTCGCAGACGAAGATCTCCTCGGCGACCGGCACGACCGGGTGTTCCCCCTGCTGGTGGAGCGTGAGCCGGAACGGGATCCCGAACGCGGCGGCGTCGTTGAGCCACCTGGAGACCACCTCGTCGCCACGGGTCCTGACGTTGAGCACCAGCACCTGGCTGGCCAGGTCGTCGACGATCACACCTACGGACTCCCACAGCGCCCGCTGCCCCGTCCTGTCCGAAGGCGGAGCAGGAGCACCGGACCGGAGCGCCAGGGCGCGCAGCACGAGCGTCGCCAGCGGGCTGCCGGCGACGAGCGCCTTGGTGTCGCCGGTGGCCGACTCGGCCAGGACGGGAAGCGGGACGAAGGTCGCGGGCAACTGGTCGAGTACGGCTGTCGCCTGCCCGATCAGGTGGGTGTCACCGCGCCGGACCAGGCGGGTGAGGGTGCCGTCCGCGGTCATCGCCGACAGCCACTCGGCGAACCAGGGTTCCGAAGCACACGCCGCGGACTGAGCCGCGGCCAGCAACGCCTGCCTGCCGGAAACCTCCGCGGCTCGTTCCGCGAGCCGGTCCCTGACCGGCCCGCCTACCGAAGCCAGTGCCTGGAGCAGGCCCATGCCGTGCATTTTCGTGAGGGCGTCATCCAGGTCGGCCAGCGACACGGTGAGCCGTTTGACGGTCTCAGGCCGGTAGGTCCCGGTGATACCGATGATCACCCGACGTTCGGCCTCGGACGGGTTGGCGAGCCCGACGGAACCGTCGATCATGCCCCCGGTCTGCTCCAGCCTGCGCCGGGCCGCGGCCAGCAGACGCTGCCATCCCACGCCCCGCAGCTCATCCAACGAAGCTCGCCTCGACCCGCCGGGTGCCGGGGGAGCCCAGCGCGACGGTCAGCTCTCCCGCGTCGTCGGCGAGTAGTTCGGCGCCGTCCCAGACCAGCAGCAGCGCGCTGACGGTGTGTTCCACGGGGGAATGGGCCAGGTCGTAGTGGGCCGCGGCGGGCACCGCGGCATGCGTGGCCCACAGGTCGTACCCGGTCATGAACAGGTCCAGGTCGAACTGGGCGGCCAGGCCCATCAGCTCGCTGCGCCCGGTGTCGTCCACCCCGGCGAACGCCTCGTCCAGGGCGAGCAGCCGTGGTGCGTCGGGCCGCGCCGAGTTGAGCATGGCGTGCGCGGCGGCGAACAGCGGCAGGTGCAGCGACACCGACTGCTCGCCGCCGGACAGCCGGCTGTGCTTGGCGCGGGTGAGGCGTTCCTCGGCGCCGCCGGGCCGGACGAGCTGGAAGGTGAACTGCCGCCACCGGCGGTAGTCGAGCACCTTCGTGAGCAGCTCCCGGTAGGGCAGCTCCCGTTCGCGGGCCCGGGCGTTCTTGATCTGGGTGGCGAAGTGGCCGCGCATCCGGCTCAGCTCGTCTGGGCCGAGCCGGGCCGCGTCGGCGTCGAGCAGACCGCAGACGGCCCGTTGCTCGTCCTCCAGGTTGTCGGCGAGCTGCCAGCTCACCCCGACCGTGGTCCCCGACGACATCCGGCGCGAGCGCATCTCGGTGTTCATCCGCCGGATCAGGTCGCGCGCGTCCACCGTGCGGTCGTGGATCTGCTGGGCCAGCCGGGTGAGCAGCGCGTCCTCCAGGATCCGCTGCTCGGACTCACTGAGCAGCTGCTGCTGGTCCTTGCGGCTGGAGGTCATCTTCGCGGCGAACGCGCCCACAGGTAGCGGCCCGTCCTCGTCGGCCACGCGGACCACGATCACCCCGTCCGCGCCGTCCCACTCGGGCCGGTAGTCCTGACCGGCGGAGGTGAGCTGCGCCTGGAGGTCGTCCAGCGCCTTGGTCAGCCGGGTGGTGGACTGCTTGAGCGAGATCTCGGTAGGAGTCAGGTCGCGCGTCACGGTGAGGATCGCCTCGTGGACCGCGGTGACCTCCGGCGGCAGCTCCCACTCGCCGGACATGGAGCCCGACCAGTCGGCCTCCTGAGCGGGCCAGGCCAGACCGGGCGGGCACTTCAGGACGTCGAGCAGTTCCCGCTGGGCGAAAGGGGCCAGGGCCTTGGCGGTCTCCCGTTCCTCGCCCGCCGCGACGTGCAGCGACTCCTGCGCGGCGGTCAGCTTGGCCTGCGCGGTGGCGACCTCGGTGAGCGCCGTCCGCTCGGCGGTCCGCGCGGACTCCGCCGCCCGGGAGGCGGCGATGATGCCGGTCTCGGCCAGCTGGACCTCGGCCAGCACCTGGCCGGCTTCGGCGCCCATGGTCTGCTGGAGGGCGTCCAGCTTGGCGGCTTCCTCGGTGTGCTTGCGCCGCGCACCCTGCTCGGTCCGCGCCGCGGCCGCCTCGTCGTCGGCCGCAGACTCCAGCCGCTCCGTGCTGCCCTCGACCGCGTCGCGCTGCCGCGCCTCCTCGCGCCGGCGTCCGGTCAGAGTGCCGGCCATGGTCTCGAAGCGCTGTACGGCCTGGGCCACCTGGTCCACGGCGGCGGGATCGAGGCTGTGTTCGGCCCCTGCCCGGCGCAGCGCCCGCTCGGCCGCGCCACAGGCGGCGACGGCCTCGTCATAACCGCTCTGCGCGCTGTCGGCGGTCTCACGGGTGGCACGCAGGCGTCCGGCGGCCCCCTCGTGCTCGCGGAGGGCCGACACGATCGGACCCGTCTTGGGCAGTGCGGCCCGGGCGGTGCTGATCGCTTCCAGCGCGGACTCGGCCCGGGCGCCGCGCCGGTCCAGCTCGGCGATGGTCTCGGTCAGCGCGGTGATCCGGGCGTCGCATTCGGCGAGCCGTACGGCCCGGCGGCGGGCCCGGGCCGTCGCCCCGATGTACTCCGCGTGCGCCTTGTGGTGCGCACCGACCTGGATGCCCTGGGCGAACCGGCCGTCGGGGGAGATCATCGGCCGGTCGTCGTCAGCGTCCCCGCCGAGCGCGACGGAACGCAGGATCGCGGTGATCCGCTCGGCCGGAACCGGGGTCTCCTCCTCGGGGACCAGCAGGTCCGCCAGGCTCGGCGTCACCGGGGCACCCGGCACCAGGTAGCCCTCGGAATCCCCGGCGGCGACGCGCTCCGGAGCGGGAGTGACCCAGGCGTCCAGCAGGTTGGCCGCCTCCAGCGCCGCTTCGACGGCGGCGGCGTGCTCCTCGGTCACGTGGTCGGCGAATCGGACCAGGCGCCAGAACGCGGCTCCGGCTTTCCCGTCGCGTTCCGCCGTACGGGCAGCGAACGCGGGTGGCGCGTCGTCGTGCTCGGCGGCGATCTCCGCCCGCTCGCCCTTGACCTGGGCGCGCTCCCGTTCGGTGGCGGCCCGCTCGGACTTGAGCCGGGCCTGGGCATCTCGCAGGTCCTGTACGGCTTGCGCGGTCGCGGCCCCGAAAACCGCGTCAAGACTCGGCGCGTCCGGTTCGCCGGTCTCCTCCAGCGCCTCGGCGAGCGCCTGCATGTCGCCCGGCACGTCACGGTGCCGTTCCCCCCAGGCGGCGAGCTGGGTTCTGGCGTCCTCGCGGGCGGCATCCACGCCCTTGGCGGCCTCCGCCTCGGCCAGCTCGGCCCGGGCGGCGGTGGCGAGGGCCCGGTCGAGGGCGATCCTGGCCAGGTCGCGGGTCTGCTCAGCCTTCTGCTGGGTGGCGATCGCGGCGCGGACCGCGCGCAAGTCGCCGGTCCGGGAGGCCACCCGGCCCCCGACCCGGTCGGTGAAGCCTGCCGGGTCGGCGTCGGCGGGGCTCCAGGTGATCCCCGCGGCGGCGGCCTCGTCGGCCAGGCCGGTGGCCGTGCGGGAAACCGCACCCTCAAGCTCGGCCAGCAGCCGCTGCGCGGTTGCGAGCTCGACGCGGGCCTTCTGGGTGGTGCCGGCGCGCCGATCCAGCTCGGTCCTGGCTGCCGCGGCGGTCTCCGCACACGTCCGCACCAGGCGCTCCAGGTCGGCGAGCTGTTCGAGGGCCTGGTAGGCGGCGCTGCTCTTGAGCTGCTCCAGCCGGGCCCGCAGCCCGGCCAGGGCGTCCTCGCTCACCGACAGCGTCTCCTCGGCCTCCGCCTGGGTCTGTTTCGCGGTGGCCAACGTGGCGGCGGCCGTACTCAACCCGGTGCGATGAGCGGCGACGTCCTCGCGGCGGCGGGTCAGCGCGTCGGCCGCCCAGCGCGAATGCGTCCGCAGGTAAGTGGTGTAGCTGGACAGGAACGACTGCGTCGCCTCGTCGGCGGCGACCAGCCCCTCCAGGGTCCGCTGCACCGTCTCCATGTCGTCGAAGGAGCGGGACGCCTCGGCGATCAGGTCGTCGTCGATCGGGCGAAGACCGTCGGTGAGGGTGTCCGACAGCTTGCCCGGGTCCAGGTTCTTGGCGAGTTGCGGGCGGCGCAGCGTCAGGATCAGAGTGATCAGCTGCTCGTACCGCTCCCGGCCGAGCCCGAACAGCCGCTGGTCGATCGCGTGCCGATAGTCCGAAGGAGTGGCGGTGAGCGCGTGCTCGCCCAGCTCCTCGGTGAGCTGCTTCTTGGTCATCGGCCGGTCGTCGGCGGTGAGCAGCGAGAAATCAGCACCCACCCGGCCCTCGGCGACGAAGTGCCAGCGGACCGGCGTGTCGCGGTGCCGCTGGGCGTGCAGGCCGATCCCCACCGTCACGGCTTCGCCGGTGTCGCGGTGCCGCAGCTCCAGCCAGACGTAGCCGAGTGCGCTGTCCTGCCCGCGGAAGAGCAGGTTGGACTTCATCGTCCGGTCCTCGGAGGCGAACGGGTTGAGCCGCTTGGGGTCGATGCGGCCGTCCAGCACGAAGGGGAACAGCACCTCCAGGGCCTTCGTCTTGCCCGAGCCGTTCGGCCCGCGAAGGATCAGCCAGCCGTTCGCGAAGGTGAACTCCTCGTCCCGGTAGTCCCACAGGTTGATGATCCCGGCCCGGGTGGGGACGTAACGCGTCACTGCGCTTCCTTGACGTCGAAGAGGGTGTCGGTCTGTGCCTGGGTCCTGCGTGCCCGGGGCTTCACCTCGGCAGTGGTGCCCCGGTAGCGGGCGAGCAGCGGGAGCGCCAGCACACCTCCCTCGACCCTGACGACCAGGCGGAGCGAGGCGAGCAGGTGCAGCGCCTCGCGGAGCAGCCGGTCCGGATCGCCCCGCCAGGCTACGGCGAAGGCCGTGCCGTAGGTGTCCATGAGCTGCTTCATCGCGGTCCGTAGCCAGGAGTCGGTGACGAACGGATAGACAGCCGTCTCGGCCGCCGTCTCCCGCTCAGCGGGGTCGGCCTCGCTCAGCTCGTCCATGACGCCCTTGACGGGCAGGCCGGTGTCGATCTTGGCCGCCAGGGCCGCGTCACGCTCGGCCGCCGTCGGCGCGGGCAGCGCTGGTGGCTTCGATTTCGTCACGTACGCGGCGATGCGCGCCGACAGCAGCAGCGCCGCCTGGGAGGGGGTGCCTCCGCTCGGGAAGCGCAGGTCGGACAGGCGCCCGGAGGCGTCGATGAGTGCCACGCCCTCGGCGCGGCGCTCCACGGTCTGCCCGGTCAGCCGCTCCAGGTCCTCGATGAGACCGGGGTGGCGGAGCTGGCCGCGCAGCGATTCACTCGCGTCCGCGTAGTAGACGACGGGGCGTTCCAGCACCAGCCTCCGCGCTCGCCGGGACGCGGCCTCGCGTACCCGGTGCTGGCCTTGGGCGAAACCGTGATCGGAGTCGAGCAGCCCGGTGACCGAGCGCATGTGCTGAAGCACCCGGCTCGGCCGGTAGATCGCGAAGACGACCTCGCGGTCGATGTCGTAGAGCGCCTCGGCCCGGTCGGGGTTGTTCACCCAGTCGGCGGCCGAACCGTCGGCGAGGGCCAGCGCGCCGCGCTCGGCCAGCCAGGCCACCGCGTCGACGAACGCGTCTCGATCCGGCTTGCGCTCGGTGTCCAGGCCGAGCCCGTCGATCCGGGCGGCGTCCGCGCCGACCGCCTCGGCCAGCTCGCTGAGCGCGATCTGGGTGCCGGACCGGCCGAGAGCCGCCAGGGTGAGCACCAGATAGGCATACCGGCGCCGGTCGAACGGCCGGTCCGTCTTGGTCCGTGCCGGACGGGTCACGTCGAGCTCGTCCTGCGTGCGGAGCAGCCGCGCGGTGTTCGCCGTGGTCACCAGGCGGTAGCCGAGCACCTCGTGCAGGTCGGCCCGGAGCTGATCGGCCCACCGGCGGATCAGCGGCAGCGCGGCCCGGTTCGGGTAGGCGTCGGTGATCAGCGGATTGCTCAGCAGCCACCGCACCGCCCGCTGGTAGTCGGCCAGCTCCAGCGAACTCACGTTCTCGGCGACCTTGCTCATGAGGACACCTCCAGTGTGACGCCGGAGAGGTGAAGCCTGCCGTGCACGGTCTTGACGGTGGTGGAGCCTTCGAAGGGGCGCAGCGTCAGCCGTACGCCATGGGCCGAACCGCTCGCGGTGACCTTCCTGCTCGTCGGCACCCGGGCGTTGAGCGCCAGGTCGAGCAGGCCCAGCAGGGCCTGGGTCTCCGGCTCGTCCAGCACGCGGCCGTAGAGGCCCTCGGCGGCGAGGGAGGCCGCCGCGTCGCGCCGCTCCCGGGTCAGCTTGAGCTGCTCGGCTCGGAGCCGCTGCCGCTGGGCGTCGTTGCGCTCGATCCTGGCGGTGGCCCCGGTCATCCGGGGCTCCCGGCCCGCCTCCACCAGGCCCCGGGCCAGCCGCACCGGATCGGCATCCCACCACGACAGCCTCGGAGGGATCAGCTCCGGGTCCTCGTGGGTGACCGAGATGTGCCGAGGGCCGCCCAGGTCGAAGACCGCCTGGAAGAGCCCGTGGGCCGCGTTCTCGTCGGGGCAGGAGACGAACCACTGGGCCAGGTGCCGGAGCTGGCTCTCGCGGCTCACACCCCCGCGCCGTGCCTCGGTCACCCTTCTGAGCAGAGCCAGCACGTTCGCGATCGCGGTGACGGTCGCGGTCTGCAGCCGCTCCGCCTCACTCTGGGAGTCCCGGCCCGCGCCGACACCGAACCAATGGGTCAGGCCGGACCAGCGCTGCCGCCAGTCCTCCTCCCGATCCCCGGGCGCGCGGAAGAGCCGGTCGTCGGCCGCCGCGGCGTGCGCGATCAGGGCGTCCACTCCGGTGTCCGCCACGGCCTGTACGGCTCCCGCCAGCCGGGGTGTGAACCGGGCGAGCTCCGCGGTGAACTCCCGCATGTGAGTGAGGAGCGCGTCCTTGTGGGTGAGGAACACCTCGGGCCGGGTGTCGTTGGTGCGAGCCAGGTCGCCCAGCATCAGATAGAAACGGGCGGCCCTCTGTGCCATGTCGCTCAGCACCTGGTCCAGGCGACTGAGCTTCCGGTAGACCTCATCGCCGTCGCCCGTCCGGTTGGCCTCGGCCAGCGCCTGGAGGTCAGCCAGGATGTCGGGAAATATCAGCCTTGAGAGCTGAGCGTCCTCCAAAGTCGACCCGAGGACGTCCTCGACCGCCCGGTACGCGCGGTAACCGGCCTGGGTGAACTGGTAGACGTAGTGCCGGTTGCGGTATTCGGCCAGGTTGGCCGCGCGGGTCCCGTCGTAGCTACGATCCAGCAGCCGCCACTCGTTCAGCGAGTCCAGCAGTGGCTGCACCTCGCCGATCTCCGGGCAGTCCGGGTGCTCATCGCGGAGCTGGTCCAGCAGGTCACGGGCACTGGAGGCGTGCAGCAGCACCTGGTAGTTGGCCCGGCCCCGGTCGAACGCCCGCAGCAGCCACAGATACTCGTTACGCTTCTCGGCCGCCGCGAAGTGGAACAGCCGCATCCGGTCGTCCAGCGTGAACGCGTCGATTCCGAAAGAGCTCGTCTCGACAGGGCTGTCATCCGCTGGAGTCTCGTCGATGAGGGGCTTGGGGAGGTTCACTGTTCCCGTCCGGCTCAAAAGTCTGTCAGGACCCATCAAGCATGCCGCACCAACCGACAACTCCCGCCACCTTTGAGTTATGTCCTCCAGCCGTACGCCATCGGAACCATCGTTGCCTCAGGTGAGCATGAGCGTGCCACTGGTGGTGAGGGCGCGCAGGACCTGGAGGGCCGCGCCGCGGCTGAGTTGGTCGTGGTGGCGTTCGTTGCGGCGGGTGCGCAGGCAGCCGTAGCACGAGGTCTCGGCGCCGCAGTCGCAGGAGGCGACTCGCTTGAGCGCGGCGCCGGCGACCACGTCGAGTGACTCGGCGATGCGCAGCGCGCTGCCCGCCCCGCCGGGGACTGTGTCGAAGACCACGAGTCCGGTCCGGCCGTCGGAGCCGGGGTTGATCGCGCCGTCGATGTCGTTCCTGCTGATCTCCAGCCCGTCCGCGGCCCCTTCGAGTAGCGCGTACAGGGCCGAACGCCAGTGAGCTGTCTCGATGAGACCGGGTGTGTCGAACCGCAACTCCAGGATGTCGGTCTCGAAGCTGTGCGCCAGGGAGCGCCAGCGCAGCGGCCCGGTGCAGTCGTTCTGCCGAAGTGGGTTGACGTGCGACTTGGCGGTCTTGCCCTGGTTCGGTGCGCCCCAGCCGCACCAGTCGCAGATCAGGAAACCACTGCCGGTAGGTCCCTCGGACAGGACGACCAGCCGGCCTCGGGAGCCGGAACGGCACCAGACCGAAGCCCCGCCGGGGGACGCCCAGCGGCGTTCGGCCAGCTCCTCGCCCAGGGAGACGATGTGGGTGGCGCCGTTCCAGGAGCCCTTCGGCGGTGCCGTGGCCGGTTTGGCCGTGCGGTGGTCGGCGACGAAGCCGAACTCCGGCACGTAGTACTGGCGCAGGGCTCCCTCGCTTGCGCTCCCGCACGCGGGACAGGCCGCTTCCAGCGTCTCGTCGCCCTCACGGTAATGCTGGCACGTTCGGCAGACCGTGTAGCTCCTGCTGATCAGCTCCCGGCCGGGGAGCCGGTAGACGCCCGCCGACCGCCAGAGCACACCGCCGGCCACCACCTCGGAACCGGGTGCGTACTCATAGATCGCCGAAGAGAGGTCGCGGCTGAGCTCCAGCCGGGCTCCCACCTGGCTGTCGCAGTGCGCGGTGCGCAACTCCACGCTGTCCACCGGGAAGCCGTACTTGGGCAGCACGTTCCGGTTCGCCAGGTAGCCGATCAGGGACCTCCGGGTGACGGTGTTGACGGTCCGCTCGTAGCGGGCGGCCAGGTCGCTGCGGCGCTTGGCGAACGCCTCACGGCGGCGCTCCTCGAACGCCTCGATGTCCTGGGAGAGTTCGAGACGCACCTGTTCGAGCAGCTCACACAGGTCGGTCACCCAGGCGCCCGTCTCCACTCCGAGTTCCGCCCGCACGGAGGCGGGTAACACCTGGCGCAGCGAGGCCAGCACACCGGGGGGGACGGGGGTGAGGAACGCCTTCACCTGGGAGCTCGCCCCGGACAAGAAGAAGTCGCCTGCGGTCTTCCAGACCGTCCCCGAGGTCTCTTTGGCGTACCGGAAGAAGGCGGCCAATGCCACAGAATGGGCATGCCGCCGGTCGATCCGGTCGTTGCCGAGCGGCACGTACGGCGCCCGCACCTGACCGGCGATCATCTTCTCCGGTTCCTGGTAACGGGACAGATCGTGCGAGCGCCGCTGGGCGTAGGTCAGCACGAGGGCCGCCGAGTCTGCGCGCCGTCCGGCCCGCCCGGCCCGCTGGATGTAGTTGGCCGTGGTCGGCGGCATGTTGCGGAGCATCACCGCCTGGAGTTCGCCCACGTCCACGCCCAGCTCAAACGTGGTCGAGCAGGACAGTACGTTCACCTCGCCGCGCAGGAACCGCTGCTGGATGTTGGCCGCCTCCAGCCCCGTCCACTGGGCGGTGTGCTCCTTGGCCAGCAGCGGCACCGGCGTCATCGCCTGATACAGCACCCGGTGGTGGTCATCGGCGTCCGGCTTGGCCGGGGTCAGCACGCCCTGGCAGCCGAGCGTCGGGCAGACCGCACGCACCGAGGTGGCGCTGATCCGCCGGCACAGCCCGCACTGGTAGATCTCATCTGCTGGGGACAGCTTCAGCCAGGTGTGATCCAGCTGGTGCACCTGCCCCAGCCTGGGCAGGGCGGCCGAACTCAGCCAGCCGTCTCGCAGCGAGGTGAGGAGTTTCCAGCAGCCGTCGAGGATCTGCCGGGCGTCCGCGCCGGATCCGAGGGCGGCCAGCACCCGGCGCAGGTAGTCGAGTCGCCGGTTGACGCCGCGCGTCGGCAGCCAGCTCAGCACCTTCAGCTTTGACCCGGCGCCGTCGCCGCGCACGTAGATCGGCCCGCGCCGGGGGTCGAACAGCTCATCGCGCGGATCGACTTCCTCCGGCATGGTGAGCGCGCCCTGCTGCCGGAGCGAGCGGGCCAGTTCGCCCAGGAGCAGCCAGCACTCGTCTGGGGTGAGGCCCAGCTCCAGCAGCGGCGCGGGCAGCCGCCAGCCGGGCTCGCGGTCCAGCTCTACCCGGAGGAGGCCGAGGCCTTCCAGGGACTGGCGTTCGTCCATCGCCACCAGCTCCCGCATGACCCACAGGGCCACCTCACGGCGGCGCTGCTGGCGGGAGGCCCGGCGTTCGAACACCCCGGCCTGTCCCGCCGCCGCGACCACCTCGTCCACCAGGTCGTCCACGGTGGCGGTGTCGTCCCTGGCGACCGCGCGCCGGAGTCCGTCGAGGATCAGCCGCCGCTGCTGGATCTGGGCGTAGCTGGACTCCAGGTAAGGGGCGAAATAGGCGGCCGCCTGTCGGCTGTCGCTGAAGGTCAGCAGCTTGCGTCCGCCGCCGGGCCGGTCCTCCTGCTCAGGCATCGGCGGCAGCGCCTGGTAGAGGGCGGTGGCCAGGACGGCCGCCGCCGCCTCGTTGCCGCTCTCGAACTGGCGGATCATGCCTGAGCCGCGCGCCCCGCAGGCCAGGCAGCCGCTGGGCGAGCTGGCGCGCGTCTTCAGCCGCCGCACCGGACGCAGCTGGGTCTCCTGGCAACCGTCCCGGCCGCACTCGCTTTGCCGTACCGCATGAAGCGCCCCACACCTGCCGCACAGGAACGCGTCCTGAGCCTCGGTCTCCGGCACGGCTTCGAGGGTCTCGTCGTCTTCGTCGGTCATCTCGGGGGTGTCACCGAGCAGCAGCCAGACCCGGAAGTCGTCCCGGCTCACCCGTGGGCTGAACACCTGTCCCCCGCCGGACAGCTCCACCGCGCCGATCAGGTGGACCGCTCCGCATCTCTTGCAGGCACCGAACTCGAAGACCGCCCCCGAACACCGGGTGCACGTCTCGTGGCGGCTCAGGGAGACATGTGGTCCGATGAGGCAGGTGAACGCACCCTCGGTGGCGCGGGCGAACAGGTGGTAGCGGGCCGACAGCACCGCGCTTCCCGAGAGGTCCCGGACCTTCCGGCCGACCGCCACCAGCGCGGCGAGGGCCTCAGCCGGTTCTTCCTGACCGCCGAAGAGCAGCTGGGCCAGGTCGGCGAAGGGCCGTGGGCCACCGGACAGGGTGCCGCGCAGCGTGGCCATGGCGTGCTCGCGGGCGAGAGCCGTACCGGCATCGGGCAGGCCGGACCGGCGGACCAGTTCGGCGGCCGGGTCCTCACCCACCGCCAGCTTCCGGTAATCCGCCGCGGTCAACGGCCCCCAGAACGGTCCGGACGGCATGTCCACCCGGGCGGCGGTCACCAGGTCCTGGCGGGCGGGGTCGCCCGGGACCCACTCGAACGGTGCGTCGAACAGCTTGGCGGCGAAGTCCATGACCGCGCCCGGCTCGTCGCCGACGGTGGCGCTGGTGGCGATGGCCTGCAACGTCCGGCCCTGCGCCACTCGGTCGTGCAGGCGGCGCAGCAGCATGCCGAGCTCCTCGGCCCTGGCACCGTCATACACGTGGGCTTCGTCCAGGACCACGAACCGCCAGCGGTCGGCGTGTTCGAAGAGTTCCAGGTCGGCCGGGCGAAGCAGCAGATATTCGAGCATCGCGTAGTTGGTGAGCAGCAGATGCGGGGGACCGGCCCGCATCTCCTCCCGGCTCAGCAGCTCGTTCGGCAGCCTGGGCTGACCCGGATTGAGCTCGTCGAACAGGGCTGCTCCCTGCTGTGCCTTCTCCGGCGTGTCACCTGTGTAGCGGCCGAAGGTGATCTGCGGTACGGCTGACAGCAGCTCGCGAAGCCGTTTGAGCTGGTCGTTGGCCAAGGCGTTCATCGGGTAGAGCAGCAGCGCCCGCACACCGGGGGACAGACGTCCCTCGGAAATGAGCGCGGACAGGATCGGCAGCAGGAAGCTCTCCGTCTTGCCCGAGCCCGTGCCGGTGGCCACCACCAGGTTCCTTCCGGTGGCCGCTTTGCGCAGCGCCTGCTCCTGATGCAGGTAGAGCGGCCGGTCCAGGGGGAGCGCAGGGCTACCCAGCGCCGCGAACGCAGGATCGAGGACGCCGTCGCCGATCAGCACACGGAGGGTCGCACCGGTCCGATAGGGCGGGGTGGCCTCCAGCAGGGGGCCCTTGGTCAGCAGCGGGCTGGCCGCGACCTCCGCCGCCAGCGCCGCGGCGATCGCCGGATCCCGCACCGGCAGCAGCGATCGGAGGTAACGCCGGTAAGTGCCGGCGATGAGCGCGCTGGTGGCGAGGGGATCCATAGGGTCAATCGTTGCAGAGCCACGGGTCCGGGGTGGTTTGCGGTGCGGGAGAGATCGTCGCCAGCGGGATGGGACGCCCGTACGGCCGGACCACCAGGGTGGCGTGCCCGTGCGCGGCCACGGTGTCCAGCACTCGCCGCAGGGAGTAATCCCCGCGTGCGTGCGGGGTCAGCTCCTGTACGACCGCACCGCCGGCGAAGACCTCGACGGGAAGCCGCTCCCGGGCACCTGGAATCTCGAACCGGAGCGACTGAAGCTCCGCCAACGAGGTTACGGTCAGGCGGAGCGGGGCGGTACGCCACTCCCGGCCGGTCAGCACCCGCATGTGCGGCGGGGTGACGGCGAAGGTCAGGGACTGACCCGCTGCGACGCAGGTGACCTGGCGCACGGTCTCTTCCAGGGTGAAGGTGAGTGCCTGTGGCGTCACCGTCAGACCAGGGTCCGTGCCTAATAGAGCGTCCGCAGGGACCAGACCTTCGTCGTCGAAGAGGCGGACCGGCGGGTCGTAACACACGGAGAGCCCCTCGGCGACGGTGACGGCCTCCTGAATGCCCCTGCCGCTCGCATCCCTGACGGTGACGGTGAACGTGCCGAGGAGCGGACGGGGAAGCCGTGCCCAGAGGTCGGCAGGGTCGGCCGGTGTCGCCGGTCCGCCACCGGCCCGCTCCACCGTGACCAGCCATGCGCCCTCCGGCAGCCACAGGGCGGGCGGTGCGGCCAGTACGGCGGAGCCGTCCGGCGCGGCCACTCCCGGTATGCGCTCGTCGATCAGCAGGTGTGGCCGGGCCCGCCTCCGGACCAGGCGGCGGGGCCCGTCTTCCAGGGCGAGCCACGTGACGTTCTCCAGGGAGATCTGCGCCAGCCGCCAGCCATCCCAGCCGAGCGGCAGAAAGCTCTCGGCGATCACCCGGAGCGGGGCGTCGGCGATCAGCTCGCGGCCGCGATGGTAGGCGACCCAGACGACGCTGGACGGTAGCTCCCCGGGCAGGTGCCGCCCGTCCTCGGCAAAGACGAGCAGGGCGTCCACGAACTCCGTGCCGGGGTGCGCCATCGGGGCGTCGTCGCGCTGGATCCCCTGGCCGAAGGGGTCGAGGCGGAGGAGGGGAGCGTCGGCCACGGTCCCGAGACCGGCATGCATCCTGATCGAACGCTTGACGTCTGGATCGGCTCGCAGACCAAAGGCCCGCAAGGCGCCCAGGAACGCCGCACCCCAGTTGCTCGCGCTGCCCCGGTGGTGGGAGGCCGCCCACCAGTGCGGCCAGAACGCGCCACCCCCGCCATGGCGGGCCGCCACACCGGCGATGCTCACCGCGACGCACGCGGGCCAGCGGGAGGCGAGCTCCTGATGGCCGAGCCGCCGGTAGGCCTTCCCCAGGGCGTCGGCCGCCGCCTCGATCATCTCCTCGGGCGCGTCGGCCTCGACGACCAGGGACACGCGGCGCAACTGCGCGGCCCACGACCGTTCGAGCAGATCGAGGAGGGCTGATGCGTCGAAAGTCTGGCGGTCGGGCACGGATACGGAGCACCTGCACGAGAAGGGATGTCGCTGCTCAGCGTAGCGGGATCGGTGACACGACTGGTGGTCGCTCGGCCTTGTCGCGCTGAACCCGGATCCTCCAGCGGGGCACGCCACCGCATACCACGCCGCCTGCCAGAGGCTGGCATTCCCGCGGCCAGGCCTGCGCGAGCCGTACTTCGCCGAGCATGCTGGCATCAGCCCGTACAACGCCTACACCGATCGGCCCACGATGCTGGAACTCGCCGGTGACGTCGCCGACCTCCGCCTTCAGCAGCCAGAGAGACGCCGGTCGCCTGTGCCGGGTTGGACCTGATCGGCTGGCCGGTTGGCGTGACAGGTGCTCAGGCCTACCATCCAGTGTGGTATCTCGTCCAAGCGATGGCGGCAGCTGCTGCCCGGCGCTGGTAGTTGCGTAGGTTCGGTACGCCTGGCGGTGCGGGCTGCCGGCTCATGCGAGTCCAGTAGCCGGCGTATGCGGCCG
>NZ_JBFBIK010000106.1:0-24861 GCF_040685555.1 Sphaerisporangium sp. NPDC088356 | reverse complement strand
CTCTCCTCGAAGTGAGGAGAGCCCTGTCAGCGCTTATGGAGCGTAAGAGAAGCGGCCGTAGTAGTCGCCGATCTTCTGGCGGTAGGCGGGGTCCTTGTAGGTCTCCTCGTCGAACTCCGGAGCGTTCTTGATCTCCTCCTTGGTGCGGGAGAGGTAGATCTTGTTCTCCTCGGGGTCGACCCGGGTCACCGCGGCGGCGGGCACGACGGCCTTCTTGCCGAATATCCAAAGACCGGTGTCGACGACGAGGTAGCTGTCCCCGGCCACGTTGCTCTCCTCGTCCACCGGACCGACCTTGCCATCGGTGGCCTCGACGTCGTAGCCGATGAGGCTCAGGTCGGGGTCGGGGGCGACGCCTTCGCGGTAGGTCCAGGACTCGCTCATATGTCGCACTCCCTGTCGTCGAGACGGTGATAACCCTCGACTACCCAGAGTAGCCGCGCTAAACGCGGCCGGCGATCAAGAAAGGGACGTGCTGAGCACGGCCCGGTGGGTCGGCAGAGCCTGGCGGTGGCGCTCGATGCCGGCCTCGGTGATCTTGACGAAGACGCCGCGCCGGTCCTCCGCGCACATGCTGCGGCACACCAGCCCGGCCTTCTCCAGGCGCGAGATCAGCCGCGACAGCGCGCTCTGGCTGAGGTGGACGGTGTCCGCGAGCTCCTGGACGCGGTAGCCGCCGTGCTCCGACTCGGCCATGCGGTCGAGGACCTCGAAGTCGCTGACGCCCAACCCGTGCTTCTCGCCCAGCTCGCGTTCGAGCGTGCACCACGTGGCCGCATGCCGGGCCAGCAACTCACGCCATGAGTTCACGACGTCGAGCTCTTCCATGCCGGGACTATAGCGTGCACGCACATTAGATGCACACGCATTAAGTGGTTGTGCATTTAATGTGTGCGCATATAATGTCCTGGCCCATATTTGCCTCCTCGAATGTGGAGACCCCCGCCTACTCCTCGCACGTACAGGGGCACTTCGGACACATTTTCGGGATCGGGAGTTTCGCCGCGAACCGCTGAGGCATTCTCGGCATCTAAGGAGTTGGTGAACGCAGTCGAGGAGCCGAGCCCATGAAGAGGATCGCCACCGCCCTTGTGCCGCTCGCGCTCGTCGCGGCCTGCGGCACCACCCCTGGCTCTCCGTCAGGGGCGGCGATCACCCCCGCGGCGTCGTCGCCCGCCGTCCTTCCGCCCCCTGCTTCCCCGTCGGCCTCCGCGTTTTCGCCCTCGACGCCCTCGACGCCCACGACGGCCACGGTCACGCCGTCCACCGGCTCGTCCGAGCTGCCCCCGCCCACCGGCACCAGGCAGGTCGAGGTGAAACGCGCGCCCGCCAGGCCGCCCCTGGTCAAGGGGGCACGCTTCGCCGCCCACCCAGGGTACGACCGGGTGGTGATCGACCTGCAGGGCGCCAGTACGGGGTACACCGTGGGCTGGGTGAAGCAGCTCATCGAGGACGGCTCCGGCGAGCCCGTCGACGTCAAGGGCGGGGCCTATCTCCAGGCCACGCTGACCCCGGCCAGCGCGCACACCGAGGACGGCAAGCCCACCTGGGGGAGGACCCCCATGCTCCAGCCCGACCTCGGCAACGTCACCGGCGTCGTGCGAGCCGGCGACTTCGAGGGCGTGGTGACCGTGGCCATCGTGCTGCGCCACCGTGCGGGGTTTCGGGTCACCGAGCAGTCGAACCCGTCGCGGCTGGTCATCGACATCGCCCACTAGATCGGGACGTGCCGGGCGAAGCGCGCGGCTCAATAGACTTGTCGCGTGGTACGCAAAATAGCGGGCGCGACCCGCATCCCAGTGCCGGGCGGCAAGGTCATCGACGAGTACGTCGGCCGCGTCAACAGTGGCGACGAGCAGGTGTCCATCGCCCACATGACCGCCCCGGCGGGCTGGGAGGAGCCGGCCCAGACCCCCGAGTTCACCGAGTACACCCTCGTGCTGCGCGGCACCGTCGTCATCGAGCACGACGATGGCGTGACCGAGGCGTCAGCGGGCGAGGCGTTCGTCAGCTTCCCCGGCGAGAAGATCCGCTACACCGTCGGCCCCGAGGGCGCGGAGTACGTCGCCGTATGCATGCCCGCCTTCTCGCCCGACACCGTGAACCGCGACGAGTAGCCGGGCGATCATCCCAGGTGGTCGTCGCCCGCCGGTGGGACCGGCAGCTCGACGCGGGTCGTACGGCGGATGACCGGCGGCTCCGGCGGTGCTCCGTCTGGATACGCCATCCGTGGGCCATCATGTGCGAAAAGACTCCTTAGGATGTTTCGATGACTCAGCAGCCCACGCTTGACGAGATCCGCAAGGCCCCCAAGGTTCTTCTCCACGACCATCTCGACGGTGGCCTGCGACCGGAGACGATCATCGACCTCGCCCGCCAGACGGGCTACGACCGGCTCCCCACGACCGACGTGGAGGAGCTTCGCACCTGGTTCCGCGAGGCGTCCGACTCCGGGTCGCTGGAGCGTTACCTGGAGACCTTCGACCACACGGACGGCGTCATGCAGACGCGCGAGTCGCTGGTGCGCGTCGCCGCCGAGTGCGCGGAGGACCTGGCCAACGATGGTGTGGTCTACGCGGAGGTGCGGTACGCGCCCGAGCTGCACACCTCCGGGGGCCTCAGCCTCGACGAGGTGGTCGAGGCCGTGCTGGAGGGCTTCAAAATCGGTTCCGAGGGCCGGAACATCCGGGTCGGGGCGCTGCTGACCGCGATGCGCCACCAGGCGCGTTCCATGGAGATCGCCGAGCTGGCCGTGCGCTACCGCGACGTGGGCGTGGCCGGGTTCGACATCGCGGGCGCCGAGGCCGGCTACCCGCCCACCCGGCACCTGGACGCCTTCGAGTACCTGCAGCGGGAGAACTCCCACTTCACGATCCACGCGGGCGAGGCCTTCGGGCTGCCGTCGATCTGGCAGGCCATCCAGTGGTGCGGCGCCGACCGGCTCGGCCACGGCGTGCGCATCATCGACGACATCCAGGTCGCCACCGACGGCACCGCCAAGCTCGGACGCCTGGCGGCGTACGTGCGCGACACGCGCATCCCGCTGGAGATGTGCCCGACGTCCAACCTCCAGACCGGCGCGGCGCCCTCGCTCGCCGAGCACCCCATCGGCCTGCTGCGCCGTCTCCACTTCCGCGTGACGGTCAACACCGACAACAGGTTGATGAGTGACACCAGCGTGTCCCAGGAGTTCGCCAACCTCGTCGAGACCTTCGGCTACGAGTGGGACGATCTGCAGTGGTTCACAGTCAACGCCATGAAGTCAGCGTTCATCCCGTTCGACGAGCGGCTGGCGCTGATCAACGGCGTCATCAAGCCGGGCTTCGCCCGGCTCAAGTGGCAGGCTTGAGCACTGCGCCGGAGGCGTTAGCGTGGTGACCGCCCTGCTGAACGGAGAGGTAGCGGTGAGCGAGCGGTGAAGCCACAAATCTTCAGGTCCAAGACGGCCTGGGTTCTGGGCTGGGTGTGGATGGTGTTCGCCGCGTTCAACGCCGTCGACCTGGTCGCCAACGGCACGATCCCGTCCGCTCTCGTCGCGGGCGCGGTGCTCGCCGTGCTGACCGCCGCGGTCTTCGTCGGCTGCCTGCGCCCCGGCATCCTCGCCGGGGAGGACGGCATCCTGGTGCGCAACCCGCTGCGCAACGTCTTCGTCCCGTGGAAGGCCGTCGACGGCATCCACGTCTCCCACGCGATCATCATCGAGTCGGGCGACGACAGCGTGCGCTGCTGGACGCCCCAGTCGTCGGCGCGCGAGCGGGCCAAGGCGGTGCGGCGCGGGGCTCCCGCCGTCCCGGCCAAGTCGGGCCGCTATCCCAGCACCCAGCCGCAGCTGTCCAAGGCCGAGCAGGCGGCGGCGCAGGTCATGGCCGGCCGCACGCATGCCGACTGGGTCGCTCAGCAGCTCACCGAGACGGCGGAGAAGAAGTCCCGCGCCACGGGCGAGCGGCTCCCCCTGACCACGAACTGGTCCCCCTCGGCCCTGGGCGTCCTCGCCGCCGCCCTGATCCTCGTCATCGCCGCCCTCATCCTCGCCTGACCCGGTTTCACAGTCCGAGGGCTGTTGAGAGGTCGGACTTGAGGGAGTCCAGGTCCTGTGCGGCCTGGGTTCTCGCGGTGGAGATGTCGCCGCTGACCGGGATCACGACCTCCAGGTAGCACTTGAGCTTGGGCTCCGTGCCCGAGGGGCGCACCACCACGCGGGCGTCGCCGTCCAGCCGGTAGCGGAGCCCGTCCGTGGGAGGGAGGCCGTCGACGCCCGTGCTGAGATCGTCCACCGACCGTACGGCCCGGCCGCCCAGCTCCCGGGGAGGGTTCGACCTCAGCCGCTCCATGGCGTCCGTGATGAGCGACAGATCGTCCACGCGGACCGAGAGCTGCGCGGTCGCGTGCAACCCGTACTTACCAGCCTGGTCGTCGAGCAGGTCGAGCAGGGTCCTGCCCTCGCGCTTCGCCTGAGCGGCCATTCCCGCGACGGTGAGCGCCGCCCCGATGCCGTCCTTGTCCCGTACCGGCAGCCCCTGGTCGGAGCCGACGCTGTAGCCGAGCGCCTCCTCGTAGCCGTAGACGAGCCCGTCCCCGGCCTTCACGATCCACTTGAAACCGGTCAGCGTCTCGGCGTGCCGTACCCCGTGTGCCATGGCGATCTTGCCGAGCAGCGAGGACGACACGATGGAGGCGGCCACCAGCCGGGCGGGGCCCGAGGTGTGGTCGATGACGTACTCGCCGAGCAGGCCGCCGACCTCGTCACCGGTGAGCATGCGGAAGCCGCCGTCCGGAGTGGGCACGCCCACGGCGCAGCGGTCGGCGTCGGGGTCGTTGGCGATCACCAGATCAGCGCCGACCTTCTCCGCGAGCTGTAGCGCGAGGTCCATCGCGCCCGGCTCCTCCGGGTTCGGGAACGCGACCGTCGGGAAGTCCGGATCCGGCTCGAACTGCGCCTCGGCCACCGACGGCGTCTCGAACCCGGCCGTGGTGAAGGCCCGAAGCAGGACCTCCCCGCCCACGCCATGCATCGGCGTGTAGACCACCCGCAGGTCACGGGCATTGCCCAGGGGCAGGGCGCTCACCGCGGCCAGATAGGGCCGGACGATCACCGTGTCGCTCAGGGTCTCCCACTCGTCTCCCAGCGGGAGTCGGTCCACGCGCCCGACCGTGTCGATGGCCTCCGAGATCTCCACGTCGAGCGGAGGCACGATCTGGGCGCCGTCGCCCCAGTACACCTTGTAACCGTTGTCCCTGGGCGGGTTGTGCGACGCCGTCACCATGACGCCCGCGTCGGCGCCCAGGTGCCGTACGGCGAAGGCCAGCACGGGGGTGGGCCAGTGATGGCCCATCAGGGAGACGCGCAGCCCGGCTCCGTTGAGCACGGCCGCCGAGTCACGGGCGAACACGTCGGACTTGTGCCGGGCGTCGTACCCGATGACGACGTGCTTGCCCGGCCCGAGCCGCCTGGCCAGGCCGGCCGCCGCGCGCATGACCGTCACCCGGTTCATCCGGTTCGGCCCGGCACCCAGCTCGCCCCTCAGGCCGGCCGTACCGAACTCCAGCTTGGCCCCGAAACGGTCCTGAAGCTCGGCGGTGTCACCGCTGTCGAGGATCTCCTGGAGCTCCGCCCGCGTCTCCGCGTCCGGGTCCTGCGCCAGCCACTCCTCAGCCCGCCGCACGAGATCAGACATAACGCCCCTTCAGCCCAATCAAACTCACGTAAGAAGCCGGCCAGCAGACCGAACCGGGTCAATGTAGCCCCTCACCGGGCAGGAGCGGCCACCGCCTCTCCTGCGCCGGGAGTGGACCGGGCGAGGACAGCTGGGTCGGCTCTCAGAGCTTGTTGACGACCTTGGCCAGCAGGACGCCCATCCGCGCCGCCGTCGCCTTGCCGACCTCGAGGACGTCCTCGTGGTTCAGCGGCTCGCCGACCAGGCCCGCTCCCGGATTGGTCACCAGGGAGATGCCGAGCACGTCGGCCCCGCCCTCACGCGCGGCGATGGCCTCCAGCACGGTGGACATGCCGACCAGGTCACCACCCAGCGCGCGGAGCATGCGGATCTCGGCCGGGGTCTCGTACGTCGGGCCGCGGAACGCGACGTACACGCCCTCGGCCAGCGACGGGTCCGCCTCGCGGGCCAGCTCGCGCAGGCGCCTGGAGTAGACCTCGGTCAGGTCGATGAAGGTGGCCCCAGTGATCGGGTTCGCGCCCGTCATGTTGATGTGGTCACTGATCAGCACGGGCTCGCCGACGCTCTGAACCTCGGGCCGCAGACCCCCGGCGGCGTTGGTCAGCACGACCGTGCCCGCACCGGCCGTGACGGCGGTGCGCACCCCATGCACGACCAGGTCCACGCCCCTGCCCTCGTACAGATGGGTGCGGCCCAGGAAGATGAGCGCCTTCCTGCCGGACTCGGTCTCGACGGCCCTGACCTTTCCGGAGTGCCCGGCGACAGCCGGGGCCGCGAAGCCCGGCAGCTCGGTCACCAGATGTTCGGAGATCGTCGTGCCGATGGCGTCGGCGGCCGGCACCCACCCGGACCCCATGACCAGCGCCACGTCGAACGACTCGACACCGGTAAGGGACTTCAGCGCACCCGCGGCTTCCGCGGCGAGTTCATAGGCGTCACTACTCACGACCACCGAGGCTACAACCCGAATGTAAAGATCAACACAGCGGCCGACCGGCTGCCGGCGATGGTGGGCCTTACGGAGAAGGACACGGCTGCCGCCGACGGTGACGACGAGGTCCGGCCACCGCCTCGCAAACGCCGGGACGCGGCTGTAGGAGCATCCGGCTTCTTCGCGTTCTACGGGTCTTTCTCATCCGGCTGAAATGCCGCCGCCGCCCGGACCGGAACCATTTCAAATACCTGAACTGTGATGAGCGCTTAGTGATCACCATAACAGCTCGACATCCGAGGAGCCTTTGATCAGCGCTTTCTCGGGTTTCATCCTCACCGATTGCTGATGCGATAAATGACAGTTCGTAGCGGTGTGCTGTCTAGGTGTCATGTGACATGGATCACCATTGAAGGCGCAGAAGTTTCCACATACGTTCCAAGTGATCTCCACAGGTTTCCTTCAGCTTCCTGCGAATAGACGGGGTAATCGCTGCGTGGCGGCGCCCTGGTGCTTTGGCATGCCTACAGAAGGGGCGACCTATGCGTCGTTCGGGGTTGCGTCGACGATTGAGTCTCTTTTCCACGTATCTGGCCGCGTCGGTGGTGCTCATTTCAGGAGTCGGCGTACCTGACGGTTTGACGCCGCCTGCTTCGGCCAACTCTGTCGGGCAATCGGATGTTCAGGTGTCCGCCGCTGATGTTGATACGCCTGTTCAGCAAACCGGCTCGGCGGCCGGCCTGCCGCATTTGGTGTCGGCGGAGTCGACCAAAGCGGATGCGCAGTCATTTGGGATAGCGGAAACGGAGCGAAAGCCGCCGAAGGGCGCGTTGCCGCTGGAGGTCCGGCATCAGGTTTCCAAGGAACCCGCCAAGGGCGGTTTGAAACCTCCGCCGTCCCCGTCCCGGGATGTCCTAGCCAAGGAGGGGCCGGACGCTGGCAAGAACGGGAACGCCCCCGGTGGGTGGTCTTCCCCTTCACTGATCCCCGCTAAGCGGGCATCTGGTGCGCTGACGTCGGCGAACGGCTCTGCCGCGGCTGCTTCGAGTTGTTACTACTCTGCGTGGTCGGCGATTTCGAACTACTCGGTGGGTGCCACGGTTTCGTATTTCAACACCACCCAAGGGATGACCGAAGCGCATGATTTTCGGGCGACCAGGGATCCTCAACACTCGCCGCCCATGACGACGACGGCGTGGCAAGACCTCGGGCTGTGTTACGTGGCATCGCAGCCGCAGCCTCCAATTTTCCAGGGTTTTTGGCCACGGAATGATGCGCTGGCCGGGTCGTTGACACCGACGCTTGAGGCCTCGGCTTACTCGGCCACCGGCGGCGGGGTGTCCTATTACTTCCAGATCTGTTCCGGGCCGTCCGGCCCGTCAGGTAGCTGGGATTGGTGTACCGGCAGCTCGTGGACCAATGGCGGTACATGGGTCGTCCCGGCCGGCAAGCTGAAGTGGGGCAAGAGCTACTGGTGGTCGGTTAATGCGCAGGACACCTCCAACAGTCTGATCGCCACCTCGTCGTGGATGACTTTGACGCCTCAGCCCGAGCAGCCATCGATCAATTCCCTGCTCGGCAGCGGTACCGGCGGCCGGGAGTTCAACCATGTGGTGGGCAACTACACCCAGACCGTGACCGATGCCTCGGTGGCCACCGTCGGCCCGCCGCTGGCTGCCACTCGCACCTACAACAGCCTGGACCCGCGCACCGATGGCATGTTCGGCGCTGGGTGGAGCACCCGTTGGGACATGCGACTCGTGGACGAGCCGCAAACCCAGACCGTGCTGGTCAGCTATCCCAATGGCAGCCAGTCGCGGTTCGGTGCGATGGGGGACGGGAGCTACGCGCCACCACAGGGCACCTACGCCACCTTGGCGACGGTGACCGGTGGTGGGTGGCGGCTGATGGACAAGTCCTCCGCCTCCTATGTCTTCGACGCGCAGGGCAGGGTGGTGAAGGTGACCGACAACCGGGCCCGCGCCCAGGACCTGGTCTATGGCACCGACGGCAAGCTCGCCAAGGTCACCTCGACCGGTGGTCGGTCTCTGTACTTCACCTGGAGCGGCGGCCACGCGGGCAGTCTGTCCACCGACCCGGTGGACGGGGCGCCGCTGAGCTGGTCCTACACCTATGACGGGGACAAGCTGGTCAAGGTGTGCGGGCCGGGTTCGGCTACCGCGTGCACTACCTACGCCTACTCCGACACCTCCCGCTACAGCACCAGCGTGCTGAACTCGGTGCCCTCCAGCTACTGGCGATTGGACGAAGCAACCGGCGCCAAGAATTCCAAACTGGCCAGTGCGGTCGGCTGGGACCTCGGTAACGATGATGCCTTCTTCAGCAGCGGAGCCTATGACGCGACCGTGGGGGTGACCGGAGCACTCGGCGGATCGGCCGACACCGCAGTAAGGTTCGCCGGAACGTCGGCCTCCAGCTCCTACGTTTCGCTTCCCGATTCCGCGATCAGCGGCCGGGGAGGCTACCTGACCGTCGAGGCGTGGTTCAAGACCACCGGCTCGGGTGTCGTGCTGGGTCACAGTAATGCGTCCTCTGGCACGCCGACGAATTTCACCCCGGTGGTGTACGTGGGCACCGACGGCAAGCTGCGCGGCCAGTTCTGGAACGGCCAAGCCAACCCGATCACCTCCACTGGCCTGGTGAACAACGACCAGTGGCATCACGTGGCGCTGTCGGGCGATGGCAGCAGCCAGACGCTGTACCTCGACGGGCAGGCCGTCGGCACGCGCAGTGGCACCATCGACCACCGCGATCAGTTCTACACGCGCTTGGGTTCGGGTCACACCTCAGCTACATGGCCGTCTTCCACCACCTCCAAGCAGGTGTTCCCCTACAAGGGCGACATCGACGAGGTCGCAATCTACGGCCGCTCGCTGCCCGCTGCGGAGATCCGCGCTCACTACCAGGCGGGCGTGGCAGCCCCGCAGATGACAAAGGCCACCCTGCCGTCGGGTCGAGTATGGGCGGACAACGCCTACTCCGCCGACGGCGGTCGCCTGCAGACCCACACCGATTCCAACGGTGGCCTTTGGAAGCTCAGCACGCTGCAGTACAGCGAAGACCCTGAAGGCGACCCGCAGGCCACCATCACCATCACTGATCCCCACAACGGAACGCTCGTCTCCGTTCACGACTCGCTTCGCGCCCAACGTGTGACCCGTGAAACCGACCAAGTCGGCAAGACGACCACCTACGAATACGACACCGGTGGTTACCTCGGCAAGGTCACCGACCGAAACGGGAACACAACTCAGCTCTTCCATGATGACCGCGGCAATATCATCGGACGCCAGACGTGCCGTGCCTCGGGCAATTGTCAGACTGCCTACTACAGCTACTACCTGAACACCGACGACAACTTCGATGCGCGGAACAATGGGATGATCGCGTCACGAGATGCGCGGTCGTCGGATGAATCGGACAATACCTACGCCACCACCTGGGACTACACGTCCTATGGCGAGGTGTCGGCGAAGAAGACTCCTGCCACCTCGGGTTTTCCGAGCGGTAGGTCGGCGACCTATTCCTACACCGACGGCAGCGAGCAGGCGGTCGGAGGCGGCACCGTGCCGGCCGGGCTGCTCAAGTCGTACAAAGACTTCAAGGGCAATGAGTCGACCTACCGCTACACCCCTGCCGGTGATCTGGCGGAGGGAAGATTGCCATCCGGGTTGTTGGTCAAATATGGCTACGACTCACTCGGTCGATTGAAGACTCGCTCGGAGATTTCCGCGGACAATCCTACCGGTGTGACCACCGCGTTCGCTTATGACGGATTGGGCCAACTGGTCTCCCATACCGGCGCTCCGGTGAAGAATGAGGTCACGGGCGTTACGCACACGCCAGAGGCGCGTTACACCTACGACCTTGACGGTAACAAGCTGACCGACACCGTAGTTGACCTGACCGGCGCGGATCCGAGCCGTACCAATACCTACACGTATGACGACTACGGACGGGTCGAAACTGTCATCGACCCGGTGGGTGACGTCGTCTCCTACACCTGGGACCACACTGGTTCCCGCATCCGCGTCGTGAACCAGGTGGGTACGACCTTCGACTATGCCTATACCGCGCGAGGTGAGATTGCCGCTCGGACGTTGAAGAACTGGACGGGTAGTCCCGTCAGCCCCCAAACACCTCGTGATGTTGTTCTGGAGTCCTACGCGTACGATCCGGGAGGCCGGCTCGCTTCTACGACCGATGCCATGGGGCGCAAGCGCACGTACACGTACTACAACGACAACCAGCTATCGCAAGAGATCGCTGACGATGTTCTCCTGAACGGCTCGACGACACGCGTGGACGCGGTGCTCGGCGCTCTCACGTACGACGCAGCGGGCAACCTCACTCGGTCGGTCGACGGTGGACTTATCCGTACGGACTACGTTTACGATGCCGCCAACCGGTTGACCTCCGAGACGCGTGCTCCGGCCGGACGGGGTCTCAAGACCGCCTACGCCTACGATGCCAACGACAACCTCGTCAAGGTGACGCGCACCGAGGCAGGGACCTCACGAGTGGAGGTCACCGACTACTCGTACAACGTCTCCGACCAGCTCATCAGGCGATCGGTAGAGAATGGCGCGGATGACCTGATCACGACGTGGACGGTCGATGATCGCAACGTGGTCACGGGCGTTACCGACCCGCGTGGCAATCTGACCGGAGCCGATGCGGCGCAGTTCACGACAAGCTTCCGCTACGACGCCGCGGCTCAGCTGGTCGAGGTAAAAGCGCCGCAGGTCCAAGTTGAAAAGATCGGCTCCGTTGCGACCGCGCAACCTGTGAGCCGCTATGGATACGACGGTGCGGGCCGCCTCACCCATGTCGTCGACTCCGAAAACCGCACCACCGTCACCGCTTACGACAAGGCGGACCAAGTCATCTCGGAAACGAGACCGGCGTACACCCCACCAGGCGGCGGAGCCACGGTGACCCCGAAGGTGGACTACGCCTACGACCCCGCCGGCCGGTTGACCGGAGTGACGGACGCGCGTGGTTTCAGCACATCAGGTCAGTATGACGCGCTGGGCAACCTGGTGCGCGTCACCGATCCCGCCTCTGGAGGTCAACAGCGCGGTCAGTGGGTGACCGAGTATGACCTGCTCGGAGAGCCTCTCGCGGCGGTGGACCCGACAGGCACCCGGGTCGAGGGGACCTACGATGATCTCGGCCGCCTGATCACGCATACGCAAGTGGAACGTAAGCCCGCATCCGCGGCCTACACCACCACGCTGCAATACAACAACGCGGGTTATCTCACTAAGGCTGTGGCGCCGGGGAACAAGACCACGACCTACGGGGTCAATGCGGCCGGAGAGCTTACCTCCGTTTCCGATCCGCTCGGGCATGCCACGACCTTCGCCTACGACTTGGCGGGACGAACGGTCAAGGTGACCGACCCGTTGAACAATTCGACGACGGCCGAGTACGACCTCGCAGGTCGTCAGCTCACCGCGAAGGATTTGAACAGCGCTGGCTCGACCCTGCGCACCTTCTCCTACGGGTGGGACGCGGCCGACAACCAGACCAGCGCCACCACCCCGGAGGGCTACACCACTCACCGGAGCTATGACGCGACCAACCTCCTAGTGAGATTGGTCGAGCCCGTAACGTCGTCCGAAACCATCACCACTACCTACGGTTACGACGCGGTTGGGGCTTTGACGCGTACGACGGACGGCCGGGACAACACGGTATGGACGACGTACAACACCCTCGGCCTGGCCGAGTCCACCGTGGAGCCGTCCACGTCGGCGTATCCCAACCAGGCCGACCGCACGTGGACCGATGTCTACGATGCCGCAGGCAACGCCGTCAAGCTGCTGGAACCGGGCGGCGTCCGGATCGAGCGGCAGTTCGACGAACTCGGACGGGTAGTGAAGAAGACCGGGACCGGCGCCGACGTAGCCACACCTGAGCGGTCGTACGTCTATGACCTCGCAGACAGGCTGACAGGGATCGGCGACTACACGCTTGAGTACAACGACCGAAGTCTGCTGACGAAAGTCTCCAAGCCTTCCGGCCAGGTCGCGGCTTACACCTACGACTCCCATGGGAACCCGACCCAGCGGAACGACACTACGGGCACCGCCACCTTCACCTGGGATGACGTGGACCGGCTGGCCACGGCTGCGGAACCCATATCCGGTCGCTCGTTCACCTATGGGTACGACAACGCTGACCGTCTCACATCGCTGGTGTCGGCCGGCCCCGCTACCACCCAAGCGTTTACGTACGACGACATTGACCGGTTGAGCACCCACACGCTGAAGAACGGCTCAGGTGGCCAGCTGGCGAAGATCACATATGGGTGGAACAAGGACGACCAGCTAACCTCCAAGGCCACAAGCGGCACGGCCGGAGCAGGCACCAACACCTATGGCTACGACCAGAGCGGACGCTTGACGTCGTGGACCGCGGCAACCGGAAACGTCACCGCCTATACCTGGGATGCCGCTGGCAACCGGACCAAAGCCGGAGATCAGACCTATGTCTACGACGAGCGCAACCGCCTGATCTCCGGGGGTGGCAGTCAGTACACCTACACCCCGCGCGGCACCCTGACGACTGAGACGAAAGCAGGCACCACGCGAAATCTGTCGTTCGACGCTTTCGATCGGCTGATCTCGGATGGAGATGCAACTTACACCTACGATGCGCTCGGTCGTCTTTCTTCTCGTGTGAAAAGCGGCAGCACTCAACAATTCACGTATTCGGGTTTGGACAACGACATCGCCTCTGCCGCCGACGGTTCGGGGACGATCCAGGGCAAGTACGGGCGTGATCCGTTCGGCACCCTGCTCGCACTGCAAGAGGCCGGTGGTCCGGCCCTCGGGGTGATGAGCGACCAGCACGGCGACGTCGTGGGCACCTTCTCCGGCACAGCCCTCGTTGACTCGACAGCATACGACCCCTTCGGGCAGGTGATCGCGCAAACCGGCACCCGTCGATCCCTCGGTTACCAAGGCGAGTGGACGGATCCGGAAACTGGGAAAGTCAACATGAATGCCCGCTGGTACCAGCCGGGAACTGGCGGCTTCACCTCCCGGGATGACTGGAACCTGTCCCCCGACCCATCGGGACGACTGAACCGGTACTCGTATGCCAACGGCAATCCTCTGACGCGCATCGATCCTTATGGTCACTGCTCATCTTCCGTGGGACGTAGTACGCAAACCGCCGACTTCTACTGTCCCCCTCCGCCGAAGACCGAGGAGCAGAGACTAAAGGAAGAGAAGCAGGAGCTTCAGAAGTATCACGGGCAGCGTTCCGTGCCCAATGTGCCCACTGCGGACACGCTGAACCGGGAAAAGCAACAGATGAAGACTCATTCTAAGCCGAAGGACAAGCCGAAGCCTCCTACCCCTCCTGGCGATCCGTCGGATGACACCCCAACGGGAACTCCCAAGAAACCGAAGAGCACAACCCCCAGTCCTGGGCAGCCCAAGACGCCTAAGGGGCATGAGCCCAAGTACCCGGAGCCGAAGGGCACGGCTGAGCTTAACGGGGGTGGACCTCTTAATTGTAAGGCGGATCCACACAACCCACTCTGTGGTGACAATCCGGCGAATGTGTGCAAATGGAATAAGTACATACCGGGCTGCGAAGGAAATCCGAGCCAAGATGCGCCAGGTCCCAAGAAGAACGACAAGGCCATCAAGCCGGATCAGGAAAAGCCTGTTGAGTACGACATTAACAATCTTCCGCCGCTTGAATGGGAACCGGTCGGCGGTTTCGTCAGCACCGTCACCCCGCAGGGTCCGAGAAACGGCACTACACAGCCTGTTGAAACGATCGTCAACAAGACCACGGACGATGTTGTCCGCACGATTATCGACAACGTCACGCCCAGCCTGCCGTCTGGCAGTAACTTCGGGGGGGATCCGGGATGCGGTCCCGATACTCCCAATAGTTTCATCGCCGGCACTCCAGTCCTCATGGCCGACGGCGGCCGGAAACCGATCGAGGACGTCAAGATCGGCGACCAGGTGCTTGCGGCCGATCCCGCCACCGGCCGCGTAGAGGCCAAGCCGGTCGTTAGTTTGATCAAGGGCGACGGCACCAAGGACCTTGTGCGCATCACCATCGACGGTGATCGAGGAGCCGCTACCGACACCATCACCGCTACGGACGGGCATCCGTTCTGGTTGCCCAAGCTAGGCGAGTGGCTTGATGCCGCCCAACTCCAGCCAGGCATGTGGCTGCAGACTAGCGCAGGCACCTACGTTCAGATCACCGCCATCAAAAAGTGGACCGCCCACGAGCGCGTCTACAACCTCACCATCGACGACCTGCACACGTATTATGTCTTTGCAGGACATCGAGCGGTACTTGTTCATAACGATGCTGGGCGCGGTCGCGTCTATCGAGTCATCCGTCCGGATGAGGATCTCGCCGTTGGACTGAAGCCAAAAGATCCTTATGGGAACGTGAGTATCGACGAACATGTTAGGGTTGGGTCGCGACCCGGATTCACTAGTCAATTTATTTCTACAACCCGCAATCGTGATATAGCTGAGAGTTGGGCTGCGCGCTCGGGTAATCGACTCGTAGAAATAGATCTCGACGGCGTAGAGGGAAGTATCATTGATCTGTCAACGCATGAGGCTCGGCTGTTTTATCTCCTCGATTGGAAGGGGCGTGGGTATGCCATGAAGTCCGAAGAGGTTTTAATCGAGGGTAGCGTACCACCGCACGCGGTTAGGGATGTCTCTGATTGTGGTTGACAGGAAAGTTGAAGCGGAATCTCGCTTTCGGGGTATAGTGGATCAGCTAATAACCGATTTGCGCTTAGGGCGGGGTATGGAGGAACGAGTGTTATCGAATCTCAAGAGCGCCTTAGTGGAAGTCGGTGATGCGTGGCAAATGGAGACGGCTCTTCCTAAAACGCTGGTCCACTTTTTGGTGGGGCTCTTCTCCTGGATCGACTCCTCTAGTTACCTGTATGATGATGTTGAAGGACATCGCATACGAAGGGCGGCAGCTGAAGTTGAGTCTCTCATTTTTCGGCATGTGGTTCCCATGTCGGAGAATGGGTCGCCGACATAATCAGGTCAGATCACTGGCGGTTTGATGAATGATCGAATCTTGTAGTGCGTGACATGCATGAACTAGTTTCGCCCTCTGCTCACACCAGGGCCCCGGCGAGTTTGAGCTTTGCCCCGGTCTCGGCGGCATCGCGGGGATGAAGTCGTAATGAGTGGCCAAAAACAAGAAGGGCACGGCCTCCATACCTGAAGATCAGTGGTTCTTCACGCCGCTTGTCTTCGGGAGGAAACCGTGCGCGTGGCGTCATCTTCGCCCATCACCACGCTCCGTGGGCTGGACATCGGGGAAGCCGTCACCGATCCAGCGCGGCGTGGCGACCTTCTGACCCGGTTCGGCCGCCTTGGTGACCCACGCTCGCGGCATGGCCGGCGGCATAGCCTGACCTCGGTCCTTGCCGTGGTGGCCTGTGCAGTGGTCACAGTGAGCGGTGACTCGCTGAACGGGATCCAGCAGTGGGCCGACCACGCGCCCCAGCCGGTGCTGGCCGGCCTGGGGGTGTATCGCAACCCGCTGACCGGACTGTATGAGCCGCCCAGCGAGCGCACCATCCGCCGAGTACTACAGATCGTGGATGGACAGGCCCTGGATGACCAGATCAACGGCTTTCTGCGGGACCTGGCCGGCACCCCGCCACCGGTGGTGTTTTCGGTGTTCTTCGACACGATGGGCAGATCCAGGGTCTCGCACAGGTCGCGAGCCCGCAGAGGCCGGCCGACGTCGGCGAAGACGGCGAGAATCTGCTGGTAGGCGGGGTGGTCGGGCAGAGGCCCAGCACGCCCACGGCCAGGCCGCGTTTGCGCCCGGGCACCCGCTTGGCCGCGTCCTTGCCTGTCGTGGAGGAGGGGACTCCGGCCGCCGCGTGCACGCTTTGGGTGTCCAGCACGACCAGGCTCGGGTCGGCTAATCGCCCCCGTTTCTCCCTGCATGCCAGCGCAGCAGGTCATGGATCGTCTGGTCGGTGCCGTCGTCGCGCCACTTGGCGAAGTAGTAGTAGACCGCGCTGCGGGGCGGCAGGTCGTGCGGCAGGAAGTCCCACTGGCAGCCGGTCCTGCCCTGGTAGAGGATCGCGTTGACGATCTCCCGCATCGCGTAGCCGCCCTGATGGCCGCTGACCGACGGGTGCGCGGCCTTCCACGCCGTGATCACCGGCTCGATCAACGCCCACCGTTCGTCGGATAAGTCGCTCGGGTACGGCTTGCGCTCACTCACGCCGCCATCCCAGCACACCCAAGCCCACCAGCCAGGCATAACGCTACAGATTCGCCCGATCACACTACGACATAGCGGGCGTCAACTCGCGAACCGCCCTCTCAGGTTCTGCCCGGCCTCGTCTTCGAAGCAGAGCCATGCCCCCTGCTGCGCCGCCAGCCTTTTATGATCGGCCACTGCTCGTCCTTCCAGCCGGCGATGGCCTGCTCATCGCGTCCGGCGGCGCGCCGGGCGGGGGCCTGCCAGCTCCAGCCCAGCCGGTGCAGCAGGTAACACACCCTGCCCAGGGTGTAGCCCACCTTGAAGACCTTCTCGATCACCTCGGCGATCCGGGCCAGGGGCCAGCACTGGTCCGGCCAGCCGTAGGTCATCGGCCCCGCCTCCAGGACCTGCTCCAGGTGCGCCAGCTGGGCGTCGTCCAGCTTGCACACCGCCCCGCCGGCTCCTTTGGACACCAACGCCTGGCGTCCGCCGTTCTCCAGCGCCCGCCGCCACCGGCCGGCCGACATCAGCGAGACCCGGAACTCGGCCGCCACCTGCGCGTCAGTGGCACCCTGGGCGAACCGGTCCGCCGTCCGCATCCGCACCTGCTCCCGGCGTAATCGCTGCTCGGCGGTCAACCCACCACCATCGGGATACCTCATGACCCGGGCGTAACACCTCAACAACCGGCTGCCAGCGCACCCGCAGGTGAGGACACCTAACCCTCACCTTTGAAGCTCTAGCCTGGAGGTGACTTCCACCGGTGGGGTGTTGTGGCCGCATGACGGCGCGTTGCGTACCCTGCCTGGAGATGTGTCCCTGCTGCTGGGCGGGGCCCTGGAGAGGGATGCGCATATGACCGACTTGATCGAGCGGGCGGCGAAGCTGGACGCCGTGGACGCATTGGCGCATCTCCGTGACGAGTTCGACCTCGATCCCGCAGTGGTCTACCTCGACGGCAACTCGCTGGGGGCTCCGCCTCGGCGGGTGGCCGGGCGGGTCGAGGAGGTCGTGCGGGAGCAGTGGGGGCGCAGGCTCATCAGGTCGTGGCCGGAGAGCTGGTGGACGGCGCCCGAGCGGGTGGGGGAGAAGATCGCCCCGCTGGTGGGCGCGGCCCCCGGGCAGGTCGTGGTGGCCGACTCGACCAGCGTCAACATCTTCAAGGCCCTGGTGGCCGCGGTACGGCTGTCGCCGGGGCGGCGGGAGATCGTGGTGGACGCGGCGACGTTCCCGACCGACGGGTACATCGCGGAGTCGGTGGCAGAGCTGACCGGCACGGTGCTTCGTCCGGTCGTCGTGGACGAGCTCGATGATGTGCTGAGCGACCAGACGGCGGTGGTCCTGCTCAACCACGTGGACTACAAGACCGGGCGCCTGTACGACATGGCCGGCCTCACGGCCAGGGTCCACTCGGTGGGCGCGCGCGTGGTGTGGGATCTGTGCCACAGCGCGGGCGTGCTCCCGATCGAACTGGACGCGCTCGGTGTCGACCTGGCCGTCGGGTGCACGTACAAGTTCCTCAACGGCGGCCCGGGGGCGCCGGCCTTCATCTATGTGCCGCGCGAGCTCCAGGAGTCGTTCCGCCAGCCGCTGTCCGGTTGGGGCGGCCACCGTGATCCGTTCGCCATGGCGGACAAGTACGACCCGGCCCCGGGGATCGCCCGTGCCCGCGCCGGCACCCCCGACATCCTGTCGCTGCTGGCCCTGGAGGCGGCGCTGGAGGTCTGGGAGGGCGTGGACCTCGCGGACGTACGGGCCAAGGGCCTGTCGCTCACCGGGTTCTTCATGGAGTGCGTGGACGAGCTGCTCGGGGGCGCCGTCGAGGTGGTCACCCCGCGCGACGGGAACCGTGGCCACCAGGTCTCACTGCGCCACCCGAACGCCGGCGCGCTGATCGTCGAGCTGACCGCCCGCGAGGTCATCGGCGACTTCCGCACCCCGGACGTCCTCCGCTTCGGCTTCGCCCCGCTCTACAACCGCCACACCGACGCCCTCCGCGCCGCCCAGTGTCTTGTGGACGTGCTGGCCGCGGGACGCTGAAGCAAGGAAGCCGGTGGAGCGGTGCCACCGGCTCCTCGCGATCTCATTCGAAGACGCTCTTACTGCCACTGGACGCCCTCGTAGCCCAGCCGTAGCGATACGGGAAGCCGCTGTTCAGGACCGGTCGACGTACCACTCGCCGCAGACGCTCGGGCGGCCGTCCTTGGGACGGAAACAGGCACGCGCCGCGAAGTGGTGCTGGGTGTCGGTGTTCCAGTTCATCACCTGGTCCGACGTGGACGTGGTGAAGGGGCCGCACTGCTTCCAGCCGCCCCGGCTCCTCACGATGTTGTCATCGTAGAAGTGCGTGGGGACGTCGCTGCCCATCGCGTTCAGGCTGCGATCGGCCCACACCTGGTCTCCAGTCTGGTAGGTGGCAGCCGTGATCGCGGCGAAACTGTGGTTGAAGGCCTTGCCGTTGCGAAGCTCCACGTCCCGCCCGTACGCGCTGAAGGACACCCCCCAGCCGACGCGGCCGGCTCGGTGAGACGAGGTGGCTGAGTGTCGGCGGAGCGGCTGTCCGAATTGCTGTCAGAGCTGAAGCTCCGGGGCGGCCGCACGTACGAGGCGCTTGGGCGCCGCACCGGGATGAGCCGGTCCACGGTGCACCGCTACTGCCGGGGCGAGATCGTCCCGGACAGCTATGGGCCGCTGGAGCGCATCGCGAGAGCGTGCGGCGCGACCAAGGCCGAGCAGGAGGCTGTACCGGCGGTGGACGCAGGCCGCCGCGTCTTCGGCCATGGAGTCGGCACCGCCCGTCCTGTCCCTGGTTCTGGAGCGTCCGGAGGCGGAGATGGGGATGGAGGCATCGGGGCCGGTGGCGCCGGCCGGTCTCGCGACGCCCGGCTTCCTTGTGCCCGAGATCTTCGACACGCCCGAGGCCGAGGTGCGGGAGGCCCCCGGCCGGTGGATCGAGGCACCTGAGGTTCCCGGGCCGGCGCCCAAGCGCTTCGGGTCACGTCAGGGGCTCGCGCTGGCGGGTGCGGCAGTGGTGATCCTGTGCTTCGCGGTGCTCGGAGGCAGCACGGCGGCCCCGTCCCAGCCCCCGCGCCGGGCGGCGCAGTGGATCGCCGGGCCCGCCTGGACGCTGGACGCCGCCCCGGTGCCCCGCACGCTGTTCGGCGTCACCCTGAACAGCTCCACCGGCACCATGCCGGGCTTCCGGGTAGGCGGGTGCGGCTGTGGGACAGCGAGACCCGCTGGGCGCAGATCCAGCCGAAGCGGGGCGAGTTCGACTGGACGGTCCTGGACCGCCTCGTCGGAGGAGCCCACGACGCCGGGCTGCCGGCGCTGTTCGTCATGGGCGGCACGCCCGCGTGGGCCAGCCCCCGGCGGCCCTCCCGCGCCGTACCCGGACGGTTCCAGGGCCTCGCCGCCCGATGACCTCGCCGACTGGGACACGTTCGTGCGCGCCGTCGCCACCCGCTACCGGGAGCGCGTCGAGGCGTACGAGCTGTGGGTGCTCGCCAACGATCGCCGGTTCTACGCCGGCAGCGTCGAGAAGCTGGTCGAGATGACGCGGCGGGCCCGCAGGATCATCAGGGCGGCCGACCCCGAGGCCACCGTCGTCTGCCCGGGGATGGGGCAGTTGTGGACGCCCGAGGGGCGACGTGTCCTCCAGCGGTTCGCGCAGCTCGGAGGGTACGGTCACTGCGACGTCGCGGGCATCAAGCTGTACCAGCGCACCGCCTCCGACCCGCCCGAGAGCATGCTGGAGCTGGCCACCACGGTCGATCGGGCGATGCACGAGGCGGGCATCCAGCCGCGCCTGTGGAGCACTGGCACCGCCTACTCGATCCCCCTCGAGAGCCGGCTCGACGAGGAGCGCGCCCGTGACTACGCCGTGCGCTTCTTCCTCACCGGGCTGTACGCGCGGAACGTCAACCTGGAGAGGATGTACTTCTACAACTGGGGCGGCACCAAGATCCCGATCGTCCTGCAGGCCGAGGGAGGCGCTCCTACCCGTGCGGCGCTGGCCGTGGAGCAACTCGAACGGTGGCTCGCCCACGCCGAGAGCCGATCGTGCGGTCACGGCCTGGCGATCGGACTCCCCGAGAACGTCTGGCAGTGCGACTTCACCATGACGGAGCCCGAGCCCGGTCACACCGCCTCGATCAGGTGGGCCGTCACGGGGACGGCGGCCACCACGGCCGGTCCGAAGGCCCGGGAGGTGCGGCGGCTGGACGGGACGACCACGCTCGTACGGCCCGGCGACACCGTCACCGTGTCAGGAGAAGCCGTTCTGATCGAGGACCGTTGAAGGTCAGTCGCCGATTGAGGTGCAGGGGCGGCTTCTGAGGTCGGTGACGTAGTCGTCGGGGGCTCCGGCCTTCTCGGCGGCGTCGGCGAGGATGCCGAGATAGCGCGCCGACGGCAGGCCGCCCTCGTACCCGTCGAGCACGTAGAACCACGCGACGATCTCGCCGTCGAGGGTCGCCACCCGGAGCTTGACCTTGTGGTAGAGCCCTAGCGCGGCCCCCTCCCACTGGTCGAGCGAGGGCTCGTCCCAGTCGGGGACGTCGTAGAGGACCACGAAGACGTGCTCATCGGGACTCTCGGCGATCGTGGCGAGCGCGCCCTCCCAGCCGACGTCCTCGCCGCCGAAGGTCAGGCGCCAGCCTTGCAGCCAGCCAGTCCCGCGCATGGGCGAGTGGGGAGCCCTCTGGGCCATCTGCTTGGGGTCCATGTTGCTGCCATAGGCGGCGTAAACAGGCACGGCACACAAGAGTAATCCAAGATCCGGGTGCGGATCCGGCCAGGCGCCTCCAACACGCGCCAGGAACATGGTGGCGGCTTTCTTTCTTACGGTGACGAGGGTCCGCATCGGTGGATTCATAGGGGTTTTCCGCTGAGAATCGAGCTTTTTACCGGTCTTCGTGGCATCTGATCGGGTATTGCACCCCGGGCACCCCGCGCCATACGGGACAATGGGGTATGTGACGAGGATTGTGATCATTGGCGGTGGGCCCGGAGGTTACGAGGCGGCGCTGGTCGCGGCTCAGCTCGGAGCCCAGGCCACCGTGGTCGAGCAGGACGGTCCGGGTGGAGCGTGCGTGCTCACCGACTGCGTGCCGTCCAAGACCATGATCGCCACATCTGTCCGCAAGCAGGCCCTTCTGGATGGGTCCTCCCTCGGTGTCAACTTCACCGGTGGACTCGACGGCGACGTGGGCGGCGTCCAGGTCGACATGCCGCTGGTGAACAAACGCGTCAAGGAGTTGGCGCAGGCGCAGTCCGCCGACATCGCCGCCAGGCTCACCGCCGAGGGCGTCGAGGTCATCCGGGGTTCGGGACGCCTGGTCGATCCCCAGGTGGTGCGCGTGGGCGACCAGACCATCAGGGCCGACGTCGTCATCGTGGCCACCGGCGCGACGCCGCGCGTGCTCCCGGGCGCCGAGCCAGACGGGGAACGCGTCCTCACCTGGCGGCAGCTCTACGATCTCGACGAGGTGCCCGAGCACCTCATCGTCGTCGGCTCGGGCGTCACCGGCGCCGAGTTCGCCGGCGCGTACCGCTCGCTGGGCTCGCAGGTCACGCTCGTCTCGTCCCGCGATCGGATGATGCCGAACGAGGACGCCGACGCGGCCGAGGTCCTCGAAGAGGTCTACCGGCGCCGTGGCATGAACGTCATGGGCAAGTCCCGGGCCTCCTCGGTCAAGCGCACCGAGCACGGCGTGGTCGTCACCCTGGAGGACGGCCGCACGGCCGAGGGCAGTCACTGCCTCATGACCGTCGGCATGATTCCCAACACCTCCGGCCTGGGCCTGGAGGAGGCGGGCGTCACCCTCGACAAGAACGGCTTCATCCAGGTCGACAAGGTGTCCCGCACCTCGGCCCCCGGGGTCTACGCCGCGGGCGACTGCACCGGCGTGCTCATGCTCGCCTCCGTGGCGGCCATGCAGGGCCGCATCGCGGTCTGGCACGCGCTGGGAGAGGCCGTGCAGCCGCTCCGCCTCGCCACCGTGGCGTCTACGATCTTCACCGACCCGGAGATCGCCGCCGTCGGCGTCTCGCAGCGGCAGATCGAGGCCGGCGAGGTCGAGGCCAACGTCGTCAAGCTGCCGCTGGCCACCAACGCCCGCGCGAAGATGCAGGGCTTCAACGACGGCTTCGTGAAGCTGTTCTGCCGCCCGCACACCGGCATCGTGCTCGGCGGCGTCGTCGTCGCCCCGCGCGCGTCCGAGCTGATCCTGGCACTGTCGCTGGCCGTCCAGCACCGGCTCACGGTCGACCAGATCGCCCACACGTTCGCGGTCTACCCGTCGCTGGCCGGCTCGATCACCGAGGCGGCCAGGCGCCTGATGCTGCCCGTCAAGTCCACCGTGATCTGAGCACGGCGACCCGTCGGCCGAGCACGTCAGCCGGGTCTGACGCACCCGAGTACGTCCCGCCCTGTCACGTCAGACGGGAGCCGACTCTTGTGAGTACGTCCCGCCCGGTCACGTCAGACGGGATCTGACGCGTCCGAGGGCCTCCCTGCCGTGATATACGGCCGCGGCCACGCCCGCGAGCTGGGGAACGCTCTGGGCGACGTTCAGCGACTGCTTGGCGGCCTCGTAGGCGTCCAGCGCGCGGCGCCAGTCCGGGTCCACGCCGCTGGTGGTCATGTGGTTCACCTTGTAGTCGAAGTCGAGCGAGTCGATCTCCTCGCCCAGCCTGATCACGTCCTCCTCCGCGTCGCGCCGCGCGGCGGCGAACCGCGTCGCCCGCTCGGCCCTGCGCCGGTGTGAGAGCCCCCAAAGGATCAGGGTGATGCTGAGGCCCACGCCGCTGAGGATCACCAGCACCAGGCCCAGCCCGCCGCTCCCGCGCGTGACCAGCGGCCGGAGCGGATCGGTGCCGCCCGCGTCTTCAGAGCCCGTGGGCAGGTTGGACGTGCTGCCGACGGCGTCGTCCGGCACGTTCGCCGGAGTGCCGAGCGCTCCGGTGAGGTTGACGTCGTCGGCCTGGATGAAGGACGCCTTCTCGACCGTCGCCCCGCTGAGGTCGGCGCCGTTCAACTCGGCCTGTACGAGCTCCGCCTTCGTGAGGTTGGCGCCCTTGAAGACCGCGAACTGCAGCTTGGCCTGGCCGAGCTTGGCGTCGCGGAGCTTGGCCCTGGTGAAGTCGGCGTTCCTGGCCTCGATCTGGCCCAGGGTGGCCTCGTTGAGGTCCGCGTCGACCAGTGTCGCGTCGGTCAGGTTGGCCTGGGTCAGCTCGGCCCTGGCCATGATCGCCCCGGTGAGGTCGGCGTGCGGGAACTCGGCCTGGCCGCCGTGGGCGTCGGTGAGGATCGTCCCTCGCAGGGTCGCGTGCTTGGCGTGCATCTGCCCGAGGTCGGCGTCCGAGAGGTCGGCGCCGCTCATGTCGGCGTACTCCAGGCGGGCCTGGGTGAAGTCGGCCTCTTTCATCGAGGCGTTCCGGAGGATGGCCCCGGTCAGGTCCTTCTGGGTGAAGTCGACCTCGTCCAGCTTGGCGTTGGTCAGATCCGCGCAGCGCAGGTTGTACGGGAGCGTGGCCCCGTTGGTGAAGTTCCTGCCTCGGAGCTTGGGGCCCGACCCGGGCTTGCACGGCGCGGCCAGCACGGCCTCCGCCGCCGCGAGCGCGACCGTCGCGGACCCCGGCGCGGACGCGGACGCGGACAGGGCCGGCACGGCCAGGAAGAACAGCCCGGAAACCAGGGCCAGGGGGATGGGACGACGCAACGCAGCCTCCTCGACAACTGCGCCGAGTGTGGCAGCGGATCATATACGCGGGGTTGCGCGTCCCTTGCAGATCGCTTTCGCCATCCCCGGCCACGCGCAGCAGTTTGGAAGATCGGCCTTCGCGAGGCTCGTACAGGTGAAGCGACGGTTCGTACACGTGAAGAGCCCCGGCGGGGGGGGGGGGGCCCCCCCGCGGAGATGAACAAAGGGCCGGGAAGAAAACCACAACCCCCAAAGGGCGAGGCCAAACGGAAAAACCGGAAGA
>NZ_JBFBIK010000105.1:0-25141 GCF_040685555.1 Sphaerisporangium sp. NPDC088356 | reverse complement strand
CGCGCCTGCCCCGCACCCGGCAGGCGCGTCCGAACGCCAATGTGATGGCCGGGTCGTATGTTACCAACAGGTCAGTAACTTGTAATGTGAGGTTGTAAAACAGGTCAAGCTGGCTGACATTCTGATCGTCAGGTTCGCTCGGGGGAGCATCCCAGGAGCCCAGCTTGGAATTCCGCAGCCGTACCCTCACCCTCCTTCTCCTCGCGGCGGTCGCGTTCGCGTCCGTCCCGGCCTCGGCCATCGCCTCCGCCCCACCGGTTCCCGACTCCATGGCCTCGATGGGCGACTCCATCACCCGCGGGTTCAACGCCTGCGGCTTCTACGTCGACTGCACGTCGCGGTCCTGGTCCACGGGGTCCTACAGCAGCGTGAAAAGTCACTACCTGCGCATCCGTACCGTCAACCCGTCTCTGGTCGCCTACAACGACGCCAAGTCGGGGGCCAAGGTCGCGGACATGCCTGGACAGGCCCAGCAGGCGGTCTCCCAGGGGGCCGAGTACGTGACGATCCTGATCGGGGCCAACGACGCCTGCACGTCATCGGAGTCCAGCATGACGTCGGTGGCCGACTTCGAATCCCGGTTCCGTACGACGATGCGGACGCTCACCACAGGACTGCCCGGTTCGGCGATCTTCGTCGCGAGCATTCCCGACGTCAAGCGGCTGTGGCAGGTCGGGAAGGACAGCTCCTCGGCGCGCACGGCGTGGGCGGCGCTCAGCATCTGCCAGTCGCTGCTCGCGAGTCCCCGATCCACCGCCACGGCCGACAACGAGCGGCGCGACCGGGTGCGCCAGCGCGTCGTCGACTTCAACGCCGTGCTCGCCAGGGTCTGCGGCGAGCAGGCCAACTGCCGCTACGACGGGGGCGCCGTGTTCGGCTACCCGTTCGCCCTGTCCGACATCAGCACCTGGGACTACTTCCACCCCAACACCACCGGCCAGCATGTGCTCGCCGAGGTGACCTACCCGACCGGCTTCGGCTGGTGACGCACCGTCCCCGCGAGGGTCACGGCAGCTGGTACGCGCTGTCGCGAGCGTCGGTGACGGCCATGTGACCGGGTGCGTGACCGATGGCGAACGGCGGGCGCGACCGCGTCACGGCGGCCTGCGGCGTCACCCCGCAGGCCCAGAAGACGGGAAGCTCGCCCGCCCGTACCTCGACCGGCTCGCCGTAGTCGGGCCGGTCGAGGTCGGCGATGCCCAGCGCCGACGGGTCGCCCACATGGACCGGAGCGCCGTGCACCGCGGGGTAGCGCGAGGTGATCCGCACCGCTGGCGCCACCAGCTCGGCGGGTACGGGGCGCATGCTGACCACCAGGGGCCCGGACAGGTCGCCGGCGGGGCGGCACGCCTGGTTCGTTCGGTACATGGGGACGTTCGTCCCGGCCTCGATGTGGCGCACCGGCACCCCCGCCTCCAGCAGCGCCGCCTCGAAGGTGAAGCTGCAGCCGATGAGGAAGCACACGAGGTCGTCGCGCCAGTACGACAGGACGTCGGTGACCTCGGCGACCTGCTCCCCGTACTCGTAGACCCGGTAGGCGGGCAGGTCGGTGCGCAGGTCGCCGTCGAAGATCGCGGCGGCGATCGCGCCGGGCTCGGTCACGTCCAGCACCGGGCACGGGCGCGGGTTGCGCTGCGCGAACAGCAGGAAGTCGTACGCGCGGTCCCTCGGCAGCGCGAGCAGGTTGGCCTGCGTCCAGCCGGACGACCAGCCGGAAGTGGGCGTCACCAGCCCTCACCGGAACAGCGCGCGCGCCTCCCGAGGACTCAGCCGGGCCGCGTCCACCGGTGTACGCGTCATCGGTTCCCCACTCCCTGCTCCTTGTCCCGTGCGTGTCATTTCACGCTCGTGCGAGCCGGAAGCGGATGAACTGCCCCGGACGGGCCTGCGCCGCGCGGTCGACGTCGCGCGTGCGCACCACCGCGATCACCGGATAGCCGCCCGTGACCGGATGGTCGGCCAGGAAGAGCGTCGGGCGGCCGGACGGCGGCACCTGGAGGGCGCCGGGCACCATTCCCTCGGGTGGCAGCTCGCCCTCCCGCACGCGTTCCAGGCGCGGCCCGCTCAGCCGCATGCCCACCCGGTTGCTGTCGGTGGTCACCTCGTACGGCTCCGAGCACAGCGTCTTCAGGGCTTCCTCGCTGAACCAGTCGTCGCGCGGGCCGGGAAGGATCTGCAGGACGGGCTCGCCGTGATGGAGTTCGAGCACCGGCGCGAGGTCGACGACCGGGAACCCGGCGGGCGGCGGCCCCACCGGCAGGAGCGAGCCGGGTGCCGGGCGCTCGGGGCCCAGCCCGGCCATGATGTCGGTGGCCCGCGACCCCAGCACCTCGGGCACGTCCAGCCCGCCGCGGACCGCCACGTACGTGCGCAGCCCGCGCCTCGGCGCGCCGAGCCGCAGCGTCGCCCCGTCGGGCAGGCGCTCGACGGCCTGGTGGCCGATGCCCCGCGTACGCCCGGCGGCGTCGGTGGTCGTGGCAGGGCTCGGCGCCCCGGCGAGCGCGACGAGCAGGTCCCCGCGGGCACGCACCTTTAGTCCGCCCAGGGTGACCTCCAGCGCCGCCGCGCCTTCGGGGTTGGCCAGCAGGCGGTTTGCCAGCCGTAACGCGCCCCGGTCGGCGGCTCCGGAGCGGCACACGCCGAGGTCGCCACGGCCCGGGCGCCCGAGGTCCTGCACGGTCGTCATCGGCCCGGTGGCCAGCACCTCCAGAACCCGGCACTCACGCACGCCGCACCTCCGTGAGGGAGGCACGCTGACCGAAGCACAGCCGCTCACGCACGCCGCACCTCCGTGAACCGCACGCGCATGCCCGGGCGCAGCAGCGCGGGCGGGTCGGCGGTGACGTCCCACACGGTGACGTCGGTGCGGCCGATGAGCTGCCACCCGCCGGGCGACTCGCGCGGGTAGACCGCGCTGAACCCGGCCGCCAGCGCGACCGATCCGGCCGGCACCCGGACGCGCGACTCGTCCCGGCGCGGCACGTTCAGCCGGGGATCGCCGCCGGTGAGGTAGCCGAAGCCGGGGGCGAACCCGGAGAACCCGACCGTCCACATCGTCGTGGTGTGCGCCTCCACCACCGCGCGCTCCGAGAGCCCGGTCAGCGACGCCACATCGGCAAGGTCGGCGCCGTCGTACACGACGGGAATGGCGACCTCGCCCGTCACGGGCCGGTACCCGCTCGCCGGGCGGGCCTTCAGGACGGCCGATTCCACCGTGTCGTGGCGGGCGGGCCGCTCGAATCGGACCAGCAGTGTGCGGGCCGCGGGAAGGATGTCGGTGACCCCGCGCGGCGGGTCGGCGGCGAGCGCGTCGTACAGCGCGAGCACCTCGCCCACGCCGCCCACCTCCACCAGCAGCGCCCAGTCGCCACACCGCCGGAACGCCGGATTCATCGCTCCCCCTCCCCGTGCCGATGGACCGCCGCCTTCATCGCTCCCCCTCGGGCCGGGGCACGGGCTCGCCGGTGAACGGTGCCACCTCGATGCCGCCGGCCATGAGCGCCGCACGCACTTCCCTGGCCATCTCCACCGCGCCCGGGCTGTCGCCGTGGACGCAGATCGACTCGCCCCGTACGGTCAGCGGCGTGCCGTCGACGGCCTCGATCGGCTCGCCCCGCGCCATCCGCAGGCACCGCGCGGCCACCTCGGCGGGGTCGTGCAGCACCGCTCCCGGAAGGCCGCGCGGCACGAGCGTGCCCTGCGGGGTGTAGCCGCGGTCGGCGAAGCACTCGGTGACCGCGGTCAGCCCCGCGCGCTCGGCCCGGCGCAGCCACTCAGAGCCGGGAAGCCCGAGGACCGGAAGGCCCGGATCGTAGGCCCGGACGGCCGCCACGACGGCTCCCGCCTGCGTCTCGTGGTGCATGATCGCGTTGTAGAGCGCGCCGTGCGGCTTGACGTAGGCCACTCTGGCGCCCGCCATGCGAGCGAAGGCGTCCAGGGCACCGATCTGGTAGACGATGTCGTCGGCGAGCGCCTCGGGCGGCATCTCGATGAAGCGCCGCCCGAAGCCCGCCAGGTCGCGGTAGCCCACCTGGGCGCCGATCGCCACCCCGCGCGCGACCGCCGTCTCACACGTGCGCCGCATGATCGTCGGGTCACCCGCGTGGAACCCGCAGGCCACGTTGGCGCTGGTGACGACCGACAGCAACGCCTCGTCGTCGCCCAGCTCCCACTGGCCGTACCCCTCTCCGAGGTCGGAGTTGAGGTCGATTGTTCTGATCGGGCGAGACACGATGAACTCCTGAAATTCGAGATTCCCGCCCAGTCTGGATCAGGACAGCTGCCGGGCGCGGGTCTCCGGCAGGCCGAACAGGGCCACGACGGCGAGTTCGGGCTTGGACGATGTCGTCATGGCGCACCTCGTTGCCACCTGTGCCGGACTGGAGACGACGACACCGGATCCGGCAGGCCGGGCGGTGCACCCGATCGTCTCGTGGCTCTCTGTCGAGCCGATATTTTCAACATAAGGATCGTTCAACGATCTGACAATAGCCTCATGTTAAGATTTTGTTCTGTCGCCGACACGAAGGGGTTGAGCGGGTCGTGACCGATGGCGGCGTGCGGGCGGCCGAGCGCCTCCAGGAAGATCGCGTTCTGCTCGGGCGCACCAGCACGGCCGAGCGGGTGGCCGCCATCCTGCGCCAGCGCATCACCGAGGGCCTGTTCGAGCCCGGCACCCGGCTGTCCGAGGAGTCGATCGGCGCGGCCCTCGGCGTCTCGCGCAACACCCTGCGGGAGGCGTTCCGCCTGCTGTCCCACGAGGGGCTGCTGGTCCACGAGCTCAACCGCGGCGTGTTCGTCCGCAGGCTCACCGCCGATGACGTGGTCGACCTGTACCGCCTGCGCCGGCTCATCGAGTGCGCCGCGATCCGTGAGGGGGGCAGGCCCTCAGGCGAGACGCTCGCCGCTCTGCGCGGCGCGGTCAACGACGCCGAGCGGGCGGCGGCCGAGCGGCGCTGGGAGGACGTCGGCACCGCCAACATGCTCTTCCACCAGGCCATCGTCGAGCTGGCGGGCAGCTCCCGGCTCGACGAGATGATGCGGCAGGTGCTCGCCGAGCTGCGTCTCAGCTTCCTGGCCATGAAGAATCCCCGCGCCTTCCACGAGCCCTACCTGTGGCGCAACCGCGACATCCTCAAGCTGGTCGAGGCCGGGGACACCCCGGGCGCCGAGCGGCTCCTCGCCGACTATCTCTCCGACGCGGAGCGGCAGCTCGTCCAGGCCCACTCCTAGACGCCGAGGTGTCGCATCTCCGGCGCACGGGTAACCGGAACAATGTGGGCATATGGCACAAAAGGGATGACATGGTCGTGCATACCGCGCGGCCGTACAACGCCGAGCCGCCGCCGGGAGCCCTGGCCGGCCAGGCCATCACGCCGATCGACACCTTCTACTGCCGCAACCACGGCTCGATCCCCGATTTGGACGCCGCCGCCTGGCGGCTCACGGTGGACGGCCTGGTCGACCGGCCGCTCACGCTCTCCCTGGACGAGCTGCGCGCGTCCTTCCCCGAGCGGACCTTGGTGGCCACCCTGCAGTGCGCGGGCAACCGCCGCGCCGGGTTCCTCACGGTACGCGACATCCCCGGCGAGGACCCGTGGGGACCGGGCGCCACCTCCACCGCGAGCTGGACGGGGGTGAGCCTGGCCGACGTCCTGGCCTCCGCCGGCCTGCGTCCAGAGGCCGCGCACGTCGCCTTCGCCGCCCCCGACGTCTCCGAGCGGAGCGGCCCGCCCGAGCCGTACGGCGGGTCCATCACCGTCGCCAAGGCCACCGCAGGGGAGGTGCTGCTCGCCTGGGCGATGAACGGCCGGCCGCTGCCCCCCGCCCACGGCGCCCCGCTCCGCGTCGTCGTACCCGGCTGGATCGGGGCCCGCAGCGTCAAATGGCTCCAGCGCGTCACCGCCCAGGCCGAGCCCTCCTGCAACTACTTCCAGGCCGTCGCCTACCGCGTCCTGCCCGCGGAGGCGGACCCCGACCGGGCCAAACCCGGCGAAGGCATCTCCCTGACCTCGGTCGCCCTCAACTGCGCCATCCTGCGCCCGGCCGACGGCGACCGGCTCCATCCCGGCCCGGTCGAGATCACCGGCTACGCGTACGCGGGCGACGACCGGGCCGTGGCCCGCATGGATGTCTCCCTGGACGAGGGCCGCACCTGGCTGCAGGCCGGCCTCGACCCGCCCGACGGCCCCTGGGCCTGGCAGCACTGGCGCATCACGGTCGAGCTTCCCGAGGGCGAGGCGGCGATCACCGCGCGGGCCTGGGACACCACCGGCGCGACCCAGCCCGAGTACCCCGGCCATCTGTGGAACCCCAAGGGGTACGCCAACAACTCCTGGGACCGCGTCGCCGTCTCCTGCCGCCCGTGACCTCCCCGCTGTAGCATCGGCCCCGTGCGATTCACCCCCGGCGTTGCGCTGATCACATTGCTGCTGTCCGGCATCACCCTTCCCGCGGCCCCCGCGTCGGCATCGTCGAGCGCGAGCGGCACGCGGGCCCTGGCGACGCGGTTCGCTCCAGGCAATCCGAACGGCCGTGCGTACGTGCCGGCCGAGGCGCGCAAGGTCGACACCTCGCGCCCCACGCGCGTCGTCGGCAAGGGCACCCCGGCGAGCTGCACCTCACAGGCGGTGGTCTCGGCGGTCGCCAAGGGGGGCGTCATCACCTTCTCCTGCGGCCCGAACCCCGTGACCATCACGATGAACGCCACAGCGAAGATCCGCAACGCGAGCGCGAGGGTCGTCCTCGACGGCGGCGGCAAGGTGACGCTCAGCGGAGGCGGCAAGCGGCGCATCCTCTACATGAACACCTGCGACCAGGCCCAGGGGTGGACCACGTCGCACTGCGACGACCAGGCCACGCCCCGGCTCACCGTGCAGAACCTCACCTTCGCCGACGGCAACGCCACCGGGCAGCGGGCCGACGGGGGAGGCGGCGGCGCCCTCTTCGTGCGCGGAGGCCGGGTCAACGTCGTCAACTCGCGGTTCATCCGCAACCGCTGCGACGCCACAGGCCCAGACCTCGGCGGGGCGGCCATCCGGGTGCTCGACCAGTCGCGCGACCTGCCGGTCTACATCGTCGGCAGCACCTTCGGGGGAGCCCCCGGCCTGGGCGGCACATGCTCCAACGGCGGCGCGCTCAGCAGCATCGGGGTGTCCTGGGTCGTGCTCAACAGCGTCCTCACCTATAACCAGGCGATCGGAAAGGGCGCGAACCCGGCGCGCGGCGGCACCTCCGGGGGCGGGAGCGGCGGGGCCGTCTACACCGACGGCAACCGGTTCACGGTGCGCATCGCCGGCTCGATCGTGCGGAACAACCGGGCCAACGAGGGCGGCGGAGCCGTCTTCTTCGTCAGCAACGACCGCACCGGCACCCTCACCATCGACCACTCGACGTTGCGTGACAACCCCAGCGCGGGGTTCGAGACGCGCGGCTACCCCGGCATCTTCTTCCTCGGCGCAGGCAAGCCCAAGGTGGTCTCCTCCACCCTCAGGTAGCCACCGCGTCTCGCCCTGAGCGCGGGTGCGATGCCGGTGAGGGGGCACGGGAACATCATGAGAGTGGTGGTACTGGCGGACACCCACGCGCCGCGCCGCTGGAAGGGGTGCCCGCCGAGGGTGGCCGAGCACCTGCGCGGCGCCGGCATGATCCTGCACGCGGGCGACATCTGCACGGCAGGCGTGCTCGACGAGCTGGCCGCGTACGCGCCGGTCCGGGCGGTCAAGGGGAACAACGACGGTCCCGACGTGGTGGCTCCCGAGACCCTGGAGCTGGACCTCGCGGGGCTGAGGGTGGCCATGATCCACGACAGCGGGGCGGCGGCGGGCCGCTGGGCGCGCATGCGCCGGCGCTTCCCGGGCGCGGAGCTGGTGGTGTACGGCCACTCGCACATCCCGCTCGACCATTTCCAGGACGGCCTGCGGATCTTCAACCCGGGTTCGCCGACCGATCGCCGCCGCCAGCCGCACGGCACCATCGGCCTCCTCCAGATCGAGCACGGCTCCCTCGTGAGCGCGGAGATCGTCCCGGTCACCTGACACGCGAGGCCGGCGCCGTTCCGTGCCGGGGGCGCGAGGCGGCCGGTGTCAAGGGAATGGCCGGATGCGGTCATTTGTCTTACCGGAGAATTGATGATCCCGAACACCGGGTGAAAATCCGCTGTCGCATTCCCCGGGTAGGGGATGCCCGAAGCTTGATCGTTCGAGCGGCAGGGGGCCCTATAGGGTGCCGTCGCGTTGCCCGACATCTCTTGTACATGATTGTGCGGAGTGATCAGTCGCCCATAAACGCGACGTGCGGCCCGAGCTTTACGCTCTGGCCGCACGTCGCTTTCCCCACTTTTTGGACTGAGGCTCAGCCCCAGGGCGTGTTGCCGGACAGCTTGGACACCAGGGCCGGGGCCGACGTGGAGGTGGCGGCGGGGGTGATGGTGCCGCGACCGAAGATGATCTGGGTGGCGGTGGCCTCGATGTGCTGCGTCATTTCAGCTGACCCCTCGTCTGTGGCCGGTGGCTCACGTCCGTGCCGTTTCGCTGCTCGCAAAAACGAAGCTATTAGGGGTCGCTATCCGCTCGTTATCGATACGCTTCTCGCCCGCCACCTGCGCTCGATAGCCCTTTTCGACCTTCGTAGGGGAGGGCCCGATAGCGGGCTATAGGGGTGGGTCGCCTCGGTCTAGGGGTCGTGCCCGCACCGGTGGTGACGTGCCTAGGCGCCACGCATGATGTCGCGATAAACGCTCAAATAGCCGGAGACCATCCGGTCCGCCCCGAAGCGGCGCTCGGCCTGGGCGCGGCAGCCCGCCCGGTCGATCGTGGGGATGCGGGACACGGCGTCGACGGCCTCCTCGATGGTGTCCGCGAGGAAGCCCGTCACCCCTTGATCCGTCCATGCTCGGGTCGCCGTTTCGCCGACCTCACAGGGTGATCCCTCCGCTGGGCGTGTAGGGGCACAGCCAGGCGAAGACGACGCTGCCGAAGTTCACCAGCATGGTGTGCGGAGGCCGATTCGCCGTTTCTGTGACCTGGAGCCGGACCACCGTGCCGTCCTGCATCCACGCCGCGACGTCGTCCTCGGTCGGCCGGACACCGTGCAGGCGGAGCATCTGGTCATGGGCCTGCCCCGCCATTCGAAGATGCAGCTCGCATGTGGGCTCGGTGTCCACCATGATTTCGCCGTCCAAACGAGATAGGCCCTGCGGATTGTCGGCGTCCATCCCAGCGTACTCCCGCGACGGGGCCGGATCCTGAGCGCTCGCTCACCTGGAATGGAGATGAGTCCTGCTGAGGTTGGTTGTTTCGCCCAGCGCCCAGCTCAGCTGCCACGCGTGCCTGTGCATGCCCTCTTCCTCGGCCTGCCGCAGCGCGGTCAGCAGCACCGCGTGCTCGGTCCTCAGCCATTCCAGGGCGGCCGCGAGGTCGACCACGCGTTTCGGCTCAGCCCCGTCCGCGGGCGCGCCGAGTGTCGCGCTCGGCAGCGTCTGCGGCAGCTGGTACATCGACCGGAGCTGACCGGCCGCCACGGCACCGGGCCCGCGGCACGCACGTCACCATTGGCCGACCGCGCCTGCCCGCAGCACAGTCCTTCTGAGGACCGCGCTGCGGGCGGGCGTTCGACTTCTTCGTCACGGATTACGGGATCCTCCCAAGTGGCCTACCCACTCTCTGGATCATGGAGTCGAGGCTGGATAACTGATGGCGTTGTCCCACCCCGCCCAAACCTGGCGAGCGGTGGACGCGACATCGTTGACCCGTGTGGGCTCCGGGGCGGTGCGGTCAAGGGACGATCACTGCCTTGAGGCAGGAGCTGCCGGCGACGGCGGTGAGGGCGTCGGCGTACTCGTCGAGGGTGAAGCGGTGGGTGATCATCCCGTCGGTCTTGATCCGGCCGGTTCGCAGGGCCAGCAGCGCCCGGTCGAAGCTGTAGCACTGGGCGAACGACCCGATGATGGTCAGCTCGCGCCGGAAGATCTCGTACGGCGAAATGTTCCACGTGGCCGCCTCTGGGGCCATGCCGTAGGTGACGACGGTGCCGCCATCGCGGGTCAGCTCGATCACCTGGTCCAGCACGGCGGTGGCTCCGGTGGCGTCGACCACCATGTCGAAGCCGTCAGGCGATGCCGCGCGGAGCAGCTCCGCGTTGCGTTCGGGCCGGGACCGGTCGAGTTCGACGGTGACGTCGGCACCCCAGGCGGCCGCGAGCTTCAGCTTGAAGGCCGTGGGCGCGGCGACGGTGACGCGCGTACCGCCGGATGCGGCGAGGAACTGGGCGAGCAGCAGACCGGTCGGGCCGGCGCCGAAGACGGCGACCTCGCTGCCGGGAGCCGGGTTCAGCCGATCGAGGCCGTGCACGACGCAGGCCGTCGGCTCGGTGAGGACGGCCACCTCCACGGGCAGGTCGTCGACCACGAAGCACCGGCCCGCGGGTGCGCAGATGTATTCGGCGAACCCGCCGGGCGCGTTCACTCCTTGCGCGACGAGGTTGAGGCAGAAGTTGGCCCGCCGACGCCGGCAGTTGACGCACTCGCCGCACTGCCGGGTGTTGTCGACCACCACCCGTTGCCCGGGCGACAGGCCGGACACCGCGGACCCGACCTCCTCGATCTCGCCGACGAACTCGTGGCCGGGGATCAGTGGGTACGTCGGCCCGAACTCCCCGTCGTGCAGGTGGAGATCGGTGCCGCAGACGCCGGCCATGAGGACGCGTAGCAGCACCTCATGCGGCCCGGGGCGGGGCGTGTCGACCGTCTTGATCTCGAAGGAGCGAGGCCCTTCATAAACGACCGCCTTCATGTCCCTCCTCTGGAGCCGCCGGACACGTGTGAGGCGCCGGGTATGTGTGAGGCGCCGGGTAGGTTGGCGCGGTGGGTGATGGGTGTGTGCGTCGCCGGATGCGCCGACAGCGTCGCCGGAGTGGTCGTCACACGTCGTCGGGGTCGGACGTACTGCCCCTGAAGACCGAAAGCGCGCCCTTCATCTGGCGCAGCCGCTCCAGGTGCTGCGGGCCGCGGCGGATCGCTACGCCGGTCGCGAGTACGTCGATCAGCACCAGGCCGGCCAGCCTGCTGATCGTCGGTGTGTACATGTTGGTGTCCTCCGACGTCTGCAGGACGATCCCGGTATCGGCGAGGTCCAGCAGCGGGCTCGGTCCGCCGACCAGGGCGATCACCTTCGCCCCGCTCTGCTTGGCACGTGCCGCGACCTCGAGGACCGTGGTGGTGCGCCCGGTGTTGGAGATGGCCACCACGACCGTTCGCGGCGTCGCCATCGCCGCCGACATGAACGCCTGGTGCGGGTCGATGGGGGCGGCGCAGGGCACGCCGAAGAGAACGCCCTTCTGCACCGCGTCCTGGGCCAGCAGGCCCGAAGCGCCCTGCCCGACGAACAGCACGTCGTCGGCGGCCAGCAGCAGCGCGATGGCATCGGCCACCGAGTGTGCGTCCAGGGAACGGCGGGCCCCGTCCACGCTGTTGAGCGTGTGATCGAAGATCTTGGTGATCAGCTCGGCGGGCTCGTCGTCCAGCTCGATGGCCGAATGCGTGACCGGTTTGCCGAGCGCAAGGGCCTGAGCGAGGCCGAACTTGAACGCCTGGAACCCGTTGAACCCCACACTGGCGCAGAAGCGCATCACCGTCGGCTCGCTGACGTGGGCCGCCTCTGCCAGCGCGGCCATCGACATGCCCACCACCGCGCCCGGGTCGGCGAGCACGACCGAGGCGACCCTTCGCTCCGACGGGCGCATGGCGTGGAGAGCATGACTGAGGCGATCCAGGACATGGTCCCCGGCTTTCGCCTGAGGCTCCGGCTTTTCCCTTTCCGAGGGCTTTGGTCGCTGAGGCGACCTCGGCCCTCCTGCGGGCTGGGCCTTCCTGGCGTCCGGCATCGTCACACCTTCCTCAAGGCGGCAAGCAGGTTCGCCACGGCCTGACTGGTCGCACGGCGGACGCTGGCCCCGGTGTATCCCCCGATATGCGGGGTGGCCAGCACCCGATCATGGCACAGCAACGGTGTCAGGGGCGGGGGCTCGGAGTCGAAGGCATCCACCGCGTACGCCCGCAATTGTCCCTCCTCCAGCGCCGCCAGCACGGCTTCGTCGTCGACCAGCGCGGACCGTGCGGTATTGATCAGCACCGCGCCGGGACGAACGTGAGCGAGCAGCGCGGAACCGACGAGCGCGGTACCGTCGGGCGGCGGCGGGCAGTGCAGCGTCACCACGTCGCTGCGGGTCACGAGCTCGGTCAGCGGCAGCGTCTCCACCGGAGGATCGACGGCGAACGGATCGTGGCCGACGACCTCGGCGCCGAGGGCATGGAACAGCCCGGCCGCCCGCCGCCCGATCGCGCCGAGCCCGACGACGCCGATGGTGATGTCGGCCAGTTCCCGCCCCTGCCGCCGCTCCCACCGGCCGGCCCGTACCATGGACGCCGACCAGGGCACATCACGCAGCGCGGACAGCGTCAGCGCGAGCGTCAACTCGGCCACGCCCTGCGCGTTCGCCCCGGCGGCGCGCTCTACCGTGATCCCGGACCGCTCGGCGGCGGCGAGGTCGATGGTGTCGGTGCCCGCGCCGTTGCGGCTGATGACGCGCAGCTCGGTCGCGGCGGCCAGCACACGGGCCGTGATCCGCTCCACCCCGGCCAGCCAGGCCTGGCAGCCGGGGACCAGGCCGAGCAGTTCCTCCTCGGACGGCAGCGCTCCGGCGGGCCCGGCGACCAGCTCGTACCCGGCGTCGCGCAACGGCCCCAGCTCCGGCACGTGCGAAAGGCCCTCCTGCGTCAGCGAGCGTGGCGTGACGAGGATCCGGCCGCGCCCGGTGGTGGTCATCGGGTCTCCTTCGCGATCGCGCCGAGCGCGTCGAAGACGGGCCCGGAGGGGATCTCGATGGCGAAGACCTCGGCGATCACCTGCGTCCAGCCGTGCAGGAAGTACACCCAGCCGTCCTCCACCCGCACCTGCCCGTCGGCGCGGGCCTGATCGAGAAAGATGAGGTCGCCCCGATAGTTGAGGTCCCAGGCCACTCCCCCCGGCGGGAACCGCGCGTCGTGGGTCACCGGAGATCCCGGCCTGTCCTTGCCGAGCCCGGTCGCGTTGACCACCAGCGAACGCGGCGGCAGCGACGCGAGCACCCGGTCGTTGCCCTCGGGGCCGGGAGTCCGCACGACCTCCACGGGGATGTCGGTGCCGATCTCCCCGTGTACGGCGCGCAGTGCGGCCAGCCGCTTGGCGTCGAGGTCGGACACGACGATGCGCGCCGGACGGTCGGCGCCCCGCTCTGGCCGGCTCAGGTACCAGCTGATCGCGATCGCGGAGCCGCCCGCGCCCATGATGAAGGCGTCGCCGCCGCCGTCCCGCCAGTGACCCGGCGGCAGGAACGCGTCGATGGCAAGCCCGGCGGAGATGGGGTCCTTGGCGTGCGCGATCAGCTCGCCGCCGCGCTTGGACAGGCAGCTGACCTCGCCCATCAGCCCCGCCAGGGGGTCGACCCGGTCGAAGCGGCTCCGGCACGCCTGGAAGAGATCGATCTTGTGTGTGGTGACCAGCGCGCCGCTGCTCAACGGATCTTCCGCGATGAAGTCGACGACCCGCCGATAGTCGTCCGCCGGCGCGTGCAGCGGAAGATCGATGCCGACAAGTCGCACGCCGTCGAGCCCCAGCAGCCCGGCCCACCGGGGGAACACCGTCCGGATCGACGACCGGCCCGTCGTGACGCCGATGAAGTACAGCGTCGGCGCCTCCGCGGGCGCGGGCAGCGAGATCGCGGACCCGTCGGCCCTCCTCGCAGGAACCTCGGCCTCGGACGCAGGCGTGGACTCGATCACGGCAGGTCCTCCTCGCGATGGCCGGTCAGCTCCGCGGCGGCACGCGCGCGGGCGGCGATGGCGTCCCACCGACCGGCGGTGATGTCGGCGCGAGGCGCGATCCACGTGCCGCCGACGGCGAAGACCGCCGCAAGGCGCAGGTAGTCGGCGGCGTTGCCGGGCGTAACCCCACCCGTCGGCATGAAGCGCACCCCGGCCGAGGCGAACGGGCCGGCCAGCGCCGCAAGTGTCGGAACACCCCCGTACGCACCGGCGGGAAAGAACTTCAGGTGCCGCGCCCCCGCCCGCAGGCACGCCATGACCTCGCTGGGCGTCACGGCCCCTGGAACGAACGCGAGCCCGCGCGCGGCGGCCTCCGCGAGAATCCCGGCGTCGACGCCGGGCGAGACGCCGAAGCGCGCGCCGGCCTCGGCCGCCTCGACCACGTGCTGAGGCGTCAGGAGCGTGCCGGCACCGACCAGTACCTCCGGCAGCTCGGCTGCGATGCGCTCGATGGCCTCGCGGGCGGCGTCGGTGCGGAAGGTGACCTCCAGGATCGGCAGCCCGGACTCGGCGAGGGTCCGCGCCAGCGGTACCGCCGTGGCGGCATCCTCGATCTCGACGACCGGCACCACGCCGAGGGCCTCGACGCGGCCGATCACATCCTGCTTGGCCTCGTCCATCAGGCCACCGCCTTCCGGTAACCGACGTGGCCGGGGTTCGGACGTGTGGTCCAGCCGCCGTTCCCGTCGGACACCACCAGCCGCGCCATGCCGCCCGCCTCGGAGATGATCTCGTAGTCCTGGCCGGCGTCGGCCGAGTAGCAGAACATCGTCACGAACGGCTCCGTGCCGACGTTGACACTGCGGTGGATCCAGTGCCCGGGGACGTGTACGGCCTGCCCGGCCGTCAGCGGCACGGCGCGGCTCTCGCCGCCGACGGTCTCCAGCAGCAGGACTCCGTGCCCGCTGAGGCAGTGGTAAAGCTCGGCGCGGTCGGGCAGGGCGTGCAGGTGTCCGCGGGTGACCGTGAACTCGTCGCCGACACGGCCGGGCAGCAGCGTGCTGGTGCCGACGATCAGCTCGCCGGGGCCGTCGGAGTAGCGGTGCTCCTCCACCCGGTAGACGATGACATCCGGGCCGTTCTCGGCCAGGACCTGGCGATACGCGTCACCGTCGCGATATACCCCGACCATGTCCGCCAGGCGCTTTTCGTAGCTCCCGCTGTGACCGGCCATGGCACCGTCGGTGCCGATGTTCAGCGTGCCGGGCTCGGGAAGGCGCTCCAGGGAGGCCAATGCTTTCTCCTCGAAGAGTAGGTGGTGAAACCGGGCTCACGTTCGGGGGGTGACAGGGCTGGGTTTCAGGTGGTGACGGACACGAGGACCTTCACGTGGTGGGGATCGGCGGCGGCGGCGAAGGCCCGTGCCACCTCGTCCAGCGGGAAGACCGCCGTGACGAGGTCGTCGGCCGCCACCGCGCCGGAGCGCAGCAGATCGATCGCAGCGGCGAAGTCCTCACGTACGTACATCAGGCTTCCGATGACGGTGATCTCCCGGTCCTGGACCAGGTGCAGGGGGATCGCGACGGGCCCGGCGGGAACGCCGACCACCACGACGGTGCCGCCCTTGTCGACGAGTTCGACGGCCTGCGCCATGGTGGACTCACGCGCCACGCAGTCGAACACGACATCGGCGGAACCGCCGAGCTCGGCCAGCCGAGGGTCGTCCGTGGCCAGGGTTTCGTCGGCCCCCAGCGCGGCCGCCCGCCGCAGCTTCCCGGGCAGCAGATCGGTGACGACGACCCTTTCTGCGCCCGCCGCCCGCGCCGCCACCAGGACCAGTAGCCCGATGGGACCGGCCCCGAGGACCACCACTTTGGCACCGGGACGCACCTCGGCACGCCGTACGGCGTGCATCGGGGTGGCCAGCGGTTCGATGAGGGCGGCCGTGGTGTCGGTCATCTCATCGGGTACGTGGTGCAGCCGGTCGGCCCGGACGACGAACGCGTCCGCCATCGCGCCGGGAGTCTGGCAGCCGAAGACCGCCAGTTCCCGGCAGATGTTGTAGCGCCCGTCACGGCACTGAGGGCAGTGCCCGCAGTGCAGGTTGGGCTCTAGCACGACGCGATCTCCTGGGGTGAGCCCGTCGGTACCGGGGCCCACCTCCTCGATCACCCCGACGACCTCATGTCCTGGCAGGTACGGCAGGTCGATGAAGGGGTGATGCCCGGCGGCGGCGTGCACATCGCTGCCGCAGATGCCCACGAGCACGCTGCGTACCAGCGCCTCGCCCCGCCCGGGGGCGGGTGGCCGGGGCACCGGCCGGAGGCCGATGTCCTCGCGTGAGGCGACGACCGCCTGCGACATCATCGCGCCGGCCCGCGCGTGCCCCGCACCGCCGCTGCGGGCGACGCTCTCGTCACTGCCGCTCGCGGCGATCGGGCCGCCGGTCTTCGCATCCGTCATGGTTGCTCCTCGGCTGATTCGTACCGGTCAGAAGACGCTCTTGGGGTCGTAGTACTCGGCGACGTTGTCGCAGCCGATTCCGGCGGCCTTGGTGAGGGAGACCTTCTCGACGGTCTTCGGGTCCTGCTTGCCGGTGGCCAGGGCGACCGCGAGCTGGAAGACCTTTTCGGCGGCCAGGGCGGGCGAGTTCAGACCGGTCGAGACGTACTGGCCCTTGCAGCCGCCCTTGGAGATCTCGGCGAGAGCCTCCTTCTGGCCGTCGGCCGCGGCCGCCACGAGGATGTCGGTGTTGTTCTGCTTGCGCACGACACTCAGGGCGCCGAGCGACATGGCGTCGTTGAGGCCGAGGACGAGGTCGATGTCGGGGTGGGCGGCGAGCATCGACTCGGTGGCGGGGACCGCCTGCTCCTGGGTGTACGTCGCGCTCGTGGAGGCCACCACCTCATAGTTGACGCCGGCGTCCTTCAGGCCCTGCAGGAATCCGGCCTGGCGGTTGGGGCCGACGATCTCGTCGTTGGGGCCGCCGTTCAGGATCGCGACCTTGATGGTGTCGCCCTTCTTGAAGCGCTTGGCCGTGATCGCACCGGACAACCGGCCGATCTCCTTGTTGTCGGACTGCACGGCCGTCACGCCGACATCGGCGATCGAGGTGTCCACGAACAGCACTGGCACCTGGTTCGCGGCCTGGGTGAGCTGGGTGCGCTCCGTCTCCGGGCTGATCGCGTTGACGACGAGCGCGTCGACACCCTGCGACAGCATGGTCTGCACCTGGTTGAGCTGGGTGACGGCGTCGCCGCTCGCGTTCTGGAACAGCAGCTTGAAGCCCTGCTTCTTGGCCATGTCCTGGGCCATCGACTCCATCGCGGCGTAGTACGGCGCGTCCATCTGCCGCTGAGCGAAGCCGATCTTCACTTCGCTGACGTTCTTCGGCTTAGGCGCCGCGCCGGCCGTACCGGAACCGGACCCGGACGAGCCTCCGACGGAGCCGCAGGCGGACAGCATGAACATGGACAGTGCCGCGGTGGTGGCCGTGACGGCCAGTGAGCGAAGGCGCATTGCAGGGACTCCCATGGAGCTAGATCTGGTCGAGGGGTGAGATGAGAGGGGGACGGTCATCAGCCGGAACTGTTCTGACGGCGACCGAGCGTCGCGAGCGTGATCGCGACGAGGATCAGCCCGCCACGGAAGGCGTCCTGAAGGAAGGTCGAGACGTTGAGCAGGACGAGCAGGTTCGTGATGACGCCGAAGATGGTCGTGCCGACGACGACGCCGAAGACGCGTCCCCGACCGCCGCGCAGGCTGGCACCGCCGATGACGACCGCGGCGATGGCGTCGAGTTCGTAGAGGTTGCCGGCCGTCGGGGTGGCGGCGCCGACGCGCGAGGCGAGCAGGAATCCGCCCAGGCCCACCAGCAGCCCGGCCAGCGTGTAGACCATCAGCAGCGTGCCGCGCACGGGTACGCCGGACGCGTGCGCCGCCTGCTGCTTGCTGCCCACCGCACGGACCCGGCGGCCGAACACCGTACGGCGCAGCACGAACGCCACCGCCACGGCCGCGGCGAGCCAGATGACGCCGAGCAGCGGAATCCCGGCCACCGTCGCCATGCCCACCGTGGTGAAGGACGGGTCGGACGGCCGTACCGGAATGCCCTCGGTGTAGGCGTACACCAGCCCGCGGGCCAGCGCGAGCATGCCGAGCGTCACGATGAACGGCTCCAGCCCGCGGAAGGCGACGAGGAACCCGTTGACGGCGCCGAGCGCGGCCCCGACGACCATCGCGGCGAGCACGGCTAGCGCCACGGACGTGTTGCCGAACAGGCCGGTGCTCATCACGCAGGCCAGCCCCAGCACGGAACCGACGCTGATGTCGATGCCGCCGGACAGCACGACGATGAACTGCGCCAGCGCCACGATGCCGACGACGGACATCTGCAGCACCAGGTTCTCGATGTTGCGGGTGCTGAGGAAGGCGTCCGACATGGCCGACGCGAAGATGAGCAGTACCACGAGGATGAGCAGCGGATACTGCTGGCGAAGCCAGGCCCCGCCACGGTCGGCCCATGGCCGGCGTGCGCCGGCCGCCTCGGTGGCGTTGTCGGCTCTGTCGGCCTTGTCGCCGGACTCCTTGGTCACTGCGGTCACGCAGCCTCACCTCCCAGTGCGGCACGGATCAGGTCTTCAGTGGTGGCGTTGCCGGGATCGACCTCGCCGACCAGGTGGCCGTCGCGCAGGACGAGCACGCGATGACACAGCAGCAGCGCCTCCTCGGCCTCGCTGGTCACCACCAGCAGCGCCTTGTCCTGCCGGCTGAGGTCGTGGATGATCTCGTAGATGTTGAGCCGGGCGCCGACGTCGATGCCCTTGGTCGGCTCGTCGAGGACGATGACGTCGGGGTCGGCCGCGAGCCACTTCGCCAGGCAGACCTTCTGCTGGTTGCCGCCGGACAGCGTGCTCGTCATCGTCTCCGGCGTGCCCTTGACCTGGAACCTCTTGATGAGCTCCGCGACGCGCGCACGTTCGAGGCCACGGCGGATCACGCCCCAGCGGGTGTCCCGCGAGAGGGTCACCAGGCTGAGGTTCTCCCCGTTGGTGAAGTCGTCGACGAAGCCCTCCTTGCGGCGGTCCTCGGTGAGGTACACGACGCGGTTCCGCAGGGCGCCGGCGGGCGTGCGCATCCGTACGTCACGGCCGTGCACCTCAACGGTTCCGCGGCGCAGCGGCTGCTGCCCCGAGATCGACCGGGCCACCGACGAGCGGCCGCTGCCGACCAGGCCGTACAGGCCGACGACCTCCCCGGCGCGGACCTCGAACGAGACGTCGGTGGCCGACCCCGCGTGCAGTTCCCGCACGGCGAGGGCCGGGGCCCGGTCGGCGGCGGTGTGCGCGGGCGGGCGATGCAGCGCCCGGACGGCGTCGCCGATCATCATCGTGGTGACCTGCTCGGGATCGGTCTCGGCGGTACGCAGGACGCCGACCAGCCGGCCGTTGCGGAAGACGGCGATCCGGTCGGACAGCGCGAACACCTCGGGCATGCGGTGCGAGACGAACACGATGGCGGTGCCCGCCGCCCGCTCGGCCGCGACCATCTTGGTGACTTCCTTGAAGTGCTCCTCGGTTGTGGAGGCGGTCGTCTCGTCCAGGATGAGCACGCGATGCGGCGTCACCTTTGTCCGGCTCAGGGCGAGCATCTGCCGCTGGCCGGGGGCGAGCGTACCTGCGGGCCGGTCGACGGGGACCTCGCCGAGCCCCACCTCGCGCAACGCGCGAAGCGTTTCCTCGTCGTCGTACCGGCGGGCGCGTGACCAAGGCCGGATGTCGCGGCCCGCGCGCAGCCGGTAGAGCCAGACGTTCTCCCCGACGGTCAGGTCGTCGATCACCAGTGGTTCCTGGTGCATGAGCAGGATGCCCGCCCGGTCGGCGTCGGCGGGCCCGGTGACCGGCCGGGAGTGGCCCGCCACCCGTATCTCGCCGCCGCTCGGCGCCTCCTGCCCGGCCAGCAGGCGGGCGAACGTGGACTTGCCGGCGCCGTTCGCCCCGCAGATCGCGAGCACCTCGCCGGCGTGGCCGTCCAGGTCGAGATCGGTGAGGGCCTGCACGCCCGGGTAGCTCTTGCTCACCCCACGCGCGGAGAAGACCACAGGCGGTGGCTCGCCATTCTCGATCACTGATGCACCTCCTCATACGTCGGCAGGCAGGCTCCGCGCGGCATTCGAACTCACGCGTCGGCAGGCGCCCTCCGCACGGCGTTCGAACGGCCGGGCGTCACGCCGGTCCTGTCCCGGTCTGCGTCCGACGGGCTTCGGCCCGCCCGTTGCTGTGTAGTTCTACTACACAGCAACCACGCGCAGACCATCCGGATTCGCCCGTCTTGGTAGCTAATGCACGAAACCTAGATTTCAGTCTTGTAATCCGCAGGTTTCATCAGCTAGTAATACTACATAGACCGCCCGAGGGGAAGACCTCGGTCATCACCGGCGGAAAGCGCCGCCGAGCAGCCACGACACACATTCACGAGCACGACACGGCCCAATGAAGGGGTAACCATGACCGATCGCTTCGCCGGGCGTCGTATCGCCGTCACCGGCGCCGCGGGTGGCATCGGAGCCGCCATCTGCGCCTCGCTCCTCGACCAGGGCGCGCGCGTGCACGCGCTCGACGTCAAGGGCCTTGAGGCGCTCCCCGCGGCCGTCCACACCGTCGAGGTCGATCTCACCTCCGAAGACTCCGTGGTCGAGGCGGTGCGGCGGCTGTACGCGACCGACGACACCCCGATCGACCTAGTGACCTGCGCCGGTATCGTGGAGAACGACGTGGCCGCCGAGGACATGCCGATGTCGCTGTACGACGCCGTGATGGGGGTCAACCTGCGCGGCGTGTTCATGACCTGCCGCGAGTTCGGCCGTGAGCTGCTCGCCCGGGGCGGCGGCGCCATCGTCAACGTGGCGTCGATGTCCGGGAACGCGGTGGTCAATCATCCGCAGCGGCAGAGCGTGTACAACACGTCCAAGGCAGGCGTGAGCGCGCTGACCCGGTCCCTCGCCGTCGAGTGGGGGCCGCGCGGGGTGCGCGTCAACGCCGTCTCTCCCGGATATGTCGACACGCCGCTCAACGCCCTGAAGAAGGACATGCACGACCAGTGGCTGGCCGAGACCGTGCTCGGGCGCTTCGGCACGCTTCGCGAGATCTCGGGGGCGGTGGAGTACCTGCTCAGCGAGGAGGCCGCCTTCTGCTGCGGCACCGAGCTGCTCATCGACGGCGGCTTCTCACTCCGGTGACCTCGCCCGCTTGGGTGACCCGGCACGCGAGGACACCACGACCATCATCACCTCCAGGACGGTAGACGTGATCATTTCGCACGACCTCGGCACCACCGGGGACAAGGCGACGCTGGTCGACGCCGAGGGTCGCGTCGTCGCCGCCGTGACCGCACGCTATGCCACAGACTTCGGCCCGGGCGGCAAGGCCGAGCAGGACGCCGAGGCATGGTGGGGGGCGCTGTGCGCCGCGACGCGCGAGCTCCTCGAATCGGTGCCCGGGGCGGCGGACCGAGTGGCCGCGGTGTCGTTCTCCGGGCAGATGATGGGCGCGGTGCTGCTCGACGGCTCCGGACGGCCGGTACGCCCGGCGATCATCTGGGCCGACACCCGTTCCACGGCGCAGACCGCCAGGCTCGTCGACCGAGTCGGCATGGAGGCCGGCTACAGGATCACCGGGCACCGGCTGAATCCGACGTACTCGCTATCCAAGGTCATGTGGGTGCGGGACAACGAGCCGGAGGCGTTCGCGCGCACCCGCCATATCCTCCTCGCCAAGGACTACGCGGCGTACCGCCTCACCGGAGCGCTCGCCACCGATCCCTCCGATGCCAGCAGCACCAACGCCTACGATCAGGCCGCCGGAAACTGGTCGGCGGAACTCCTCGACGCCGCCGGCATCGACCGCCGGCTCTTCCCCGAGATCACCGCCTCGACGACCGTGGTGGGCACGGTCACCGCCGACGCCGCCCGGGCGACCGGGCTGCGCGCCGGGACTCCGGTCGTCATCGGCGGCGGCGACGGGCCGATGGCCGCCCTGGGAGCCGGGATCACCGAGGCCGCCGACGGCGCCTACGCGTATCTCGGTTCGTCCTCCTGGGTGTCGCTGGCCGCCGACGCCCCGCTGCACGATCCGCAGATGCGGACCATGACCTTCAACCACGTCATCCCTGGCCGATTCGTCCCCACCGCGACCATGCAGGCCGGCGGCGCGTCTCTCGAATGGATCATGGACGTCCTCGCTCCCGGGCAGGACGACCGCTACGAACGGCTGCTCGCCGCGGCCGTGGACGTAGCGGCCAGTGAGGACGGCCTGTATTTCCTCCCGCATCTGCTCGGCGAGCGCTCGCCGTACTGGAACCCGCGGGCGAGGGCGGTGTTCGCGGGCCTGGCCCGCCACCACGGGCAGGCGCATCTCGCCCGGGCCGTCGTCGAGGGCGTGGCCTTCAACCTCTACACCGGCCTCCGTGCCTTCGCCGAGAACGGCGCGGACATCCGGCAGGTGGACACCATCGGCGGGGGCGCCAACTCCGCCACGCTGCTGAAGATCTTCGCGGACGTCTGGGGCGTGCCGGTACGCCGCCGTGACCTCGTCGACGAGGCCACCTCCGTCGGGGCCGCCATCGTGGGCGGCGTCGGCGTCGGCCTCTTCGACGGCTTCGACGTGGCACGGCGCGCCACCGACCACCACGACCCCGCAACGCCGGACTCCGATGCCCACGCCCGCTACACGGCGGCACACGAGCTGTTCATCGACGCGTACCGGCGTCTGGAGCCCTGGTTCGACCGACTGTGAACACCATGGGGACGCCCCCTGAACGCCGGCACGGGAACCCTGCGCCGCTCGGCAAAGGGCGCGACGTGAGCACCGACCCGGAACGGCCCGTCGTGCGCACCGTGCTGGGCGACGTGCCCAGTACGGCGCTCGGCGCGACCGACTACCACGAGCATCTCTTCCAGATCTCGCCGCTGCTGCCCGGGGACGAACTCGACAACGAGCGGGCCAGCCGCGCCGAGGCGAGATCGCTCGTGGACGCCGGAATCGGCGCGATCATCGAGGCGACCCCGACCGGCCTGGGACGCGACCCGGCCGCGGTGGCCCGCGTCAGCGCCGCCACCGGCCTGAACGTCGTGCACGTCAGCGGCGGCCACCGCCAGGAGCACTACCCGACCGGTCACTGGATGCTCGGCGCGGACGAGGAGACCCTGCGACGCCGGTTCGTCGCCGACGTCCAGGACGGCCTCCCGGCGACGGACCGCACGACCCAGCCCGTAGCGGACCCGGCCACCGAGCCCGTAGCGGACCCCGTGACCGGCTCCGCAGGGGGCCCCGCGGGCGGTGGCCTGACCGCGCTCGGCCCGTCCGGCCTGCCCGTCCGCGCCGGCATGCTGAAGGCCGGGGTCGGCTACTGGCGGATCAGCCCGTACGAACGCCGCCTGCTGACGGCGGTGGCCCGCGCGGCCGTCCACACCGGCGTCCCTGTGATGGTCCACCTGGAACACGGCTCCGCCGCCTGGGAGGTCCTCGACGCGCTGAACGCCGAGGGCCTGGCTTCCGACCGCGTCGTCCTGGCGCACATCGACCGCAACCTCGACCCTGGCCTGCACGCCGACCTCGCCACCGCCGGGGCCTACCTCGGCTACGACGGGGCCGCCCGGCATCGCGAGGCACCCGACTCCGCGATCATCGACTGCGCCGAACGCGTCATCGCAGCAGGCGGCCTGGATCGCCTGCTCCTCGGCGGTGACGTCGCCCGCGCCACCCGCTACCGCGCCTACGGAGGCCTGCCCGGCCTGGACTACTTGCCCCGGCGCTTCCTGCCCCGCCTCGAACACCGCATCGGGTCCGAGGCGGTCCAGCGCATCCTTATCACCAATCCGGCGAACCTCCTCACCCTCGCTCAAGGCTGCTGACGAGTAAGGCGCGCCGGTCGGGACATTCACCGGCGCTTCGATCTCGGTCCACACCCCGCGTCCAGGTTGGTGTTGGCGAACAACCGATGACCGCCGCCGGGGAGGTCTACTCGGCGGGCAGCTCGGCGGTCGCCAGCCATCCGAGCCGCTCGGCCGGGTGCCTGGCGCTCTCGATCACCGTCGTGATGTGGGGGGAAGGATCGCCGGGTCGCCACAGGAGCGACCAGGGATAGTGCGCGGCCGGTTCGGTCAGCGGCTTCCAGACCGTGCCGGGCCGGTGATCGCGTGGACTGAGGCTCACCATTCGGCTGCTCGCGCTGTGAACCCCTACCGGGGCGCCAAGGGCCGGACGGCCCCTTGACGGTCAGTGATCGCGGCCTCAAAGTCATCTCGTAGGTGGCCACCTATCAGCACATGTCCCCCGATTTTCACGCTTTGGCGAGGATGTGCCATGACGCTTACCGATGCCGCCGAGAGCCGTCACGAACCCCTGCCGCCCACCGTACCCACCCGCCGAGCCCGCCTCGTCCTCCTCAGCGTCGTCGCCGGCGCGGTCGCCGCTTCCCTGTGGTCGTTCCACTTCGTGGACAGCGTGATCGGGGACAACGTCGCCAACACGCTGCTCGGCCACGACGCCAAGGGCACCGCGATCACGGGTGCCGTGGCGGGTGCCGTCTTCGCGTTCGTGTCCGGCCTCGCCGGGACGTTCACCGCCTGCAACGTCGCCGCCTTCGGCGCGGTCGTGCCGCTCGTACGGCAGGGCGAATCGTGGCGGAGCCGCCTCCGTGAGACGCTTCGCCCGCTCAGCAAGCTCGCGATCGGCATGATCGTGGTCAGCGGGGTGTACGGCGCGGTCGGCGCCCTGTTAGGAGAACGGCTGCCGCAACTGTCGACCGCCACCGTGGGCGACGGGCTGCCCGTACGGCTGATCCAGGCCAGCGTGGTCTTCGGGATCATCGGGCTCGCGTTCATCTGGCTCGGCCTGGCCGCGCTCCGGCTGCTGCCCGACCCGCTGGCGCGGCTGGAACAGCGCTTCCCGAACGCCCGCCTGGTGGTCCTCGGCGCGCTGGTCGGCGGATTCCTCATCGGCCGGCCGTTCCCGCTGTTCCACAAGCTGTTCACCTACGCCGCCGAGACCCACAACCCTCTGTACGGCGCCGCGGTGTTCATCCTGCAGTCCCTCGGCAACGTCGTCGTCATGGCGGTGCTGTTCGCCCTGCTCATGCTCGTGGCCAGGGGCCGGTTCGCGCGGTGGCTGACGGCCAAACCGGCCCGCCTGGCGACGGTGACCGCGGTGGCCTTCGTCGTCGCGGGCACGTTCACCTTCCTGTACTGGGATGTTCGGCTTCCCGCGATGTTCGGTTACGGCTGGTATCCCACGGCTTCCTGGTAGTCAGCCCGTACCGGCGGACACCATCGCCGCGGCGATGGTG